>JAUXDP010000101.1 GCA_030618325.1 Methylococcaceae bacterium
AGCGGCTTGATATGTTTACTTCACTTTTAATCACACCCGATTTCAGATCCGTTAAATTAGACAAACAATGTGAAGTTTGTCATGGTGACCCTGCAACATCACAGCAACTTTGGCAACGCAATGACGGACGAGACATTCTTGGCTATCCCATGGAAAATAAACGCGCCGGTGACTTACATGGCGCTTTCGAAATCATTAGGCCTTTGGCTCCCGCTTTTGCACAATTACAACGAAATCTTTGGATCGCAGCGGGGCTCACTCTCTTAGCCATTATTGTCCTATGTATTTCAGGGTATTGGGCTATAGCCAGAATCATAATCAGCCCACTCACCAATTTAGCATTAAAATTACAAGATATCTCCAGTGGAGATGGTGATTTAAAAGCTCGATTAAAAGTCGAAGGTAAAACTGAACTAGCCTGGCTTGCCGCGAGCTTTAATGGTTTTGTGAAGAAAATAGCCAAAACAATAGATGAAATTAGCGATACTAGTGAAAAACTGGGGCAACATGCACTAAATTTAACATCGACGGCACAAGAAACTGAAAATGGCGTTGCCAGGCAACAGTCTGAAACCACAATGGTAGCATCCGCCATGGAGCAAATGACTACTACGGCTCAGGAAGTTGCAAAAAATGCCGTTAATGCTTCAGATGCAGTTTCGAGCGCTGACCATGAAGCAACAAACAGCAAGAACATAGTTACACAGGCTGTTTCCTCTATAAACAATCTCGCCTCTGAGATCGAAAGTGCCGCTAATGTCATTCATCAACTGGAATCAGACAGCGAAAGTATTGGGGAGGTTCTCAGTGTCATTCAAGGAATTGCGGAACAAACCAACCTTCTTGCTCTGAATGCCGCAATTGAAGCCGCACGAGCTGGTGAACAAGGACGCGGTTTTGCTGTCGTAGCCGACGAGGTTAGAACGCTTGCCAGCCGAACCCAAAATTCGACTCAGGAAATTCAGGCAACGATCGAAAGACTGCAATCCCGTGCTAGAGAAGCGGTAAGAGTAATGGAAAATGGAAAGCTACAGGCAGCTACTAGTGTAGAACAAGCAGCCTCTTCTGGGGAAGCATTAGCGAACATCAACACCAAAATTGCTATAGTGCTCGACATGAATAATCAGATTGCCAGTGCCTCCAAAAAACAAACAGCGGTTGCTGAAGAAATTAATCGCAATGTTCATAATATCAGCGTGATTTCTGAACAAACCTCCGGTGGCGCTCAACAAACCTCCTCATCCTGCAACGATTTGCTAGCACTTTCAGAACAACTTAAACAAGCGATAGGACATTTCAAAACCTGATGTTTGATACGGCAGGAGAGTCACTGCCATTAAGTTAAACGATGTGTAGGTTGGGTGAGCGGCAGCGTAACCCGACAAGTCTTTAGAGAATGGTGGATTACGCTGCCGCTCATCCACCCTACAATATTGCAATTGTTCTATTAGTTTCCCCACTCAGCATTTTTATCGACCCATCTTAAGCTCAGCCAATACCAAATAACCATCGGAACCATCATCGCAATCCAGCTCCAGTCATCAATGAGGAAAATTTTTCCTACCCATTCTTGGTCAGCAAAAAACTTAACCCAGGGAATACAATAAAGACTAAATACGATACAGCTCCAAATAAGAATTAAAGCCCCTTTTCGGGTATTAATACTTGAGAATGCTAGAAAAACCCATAGTGGCGTATTACCTTTCTTTTCCATTTTATTTTTATCCTGACTTAATTTGGTTGACAATGAATTGAAAAATCGGGAATTTTACATTTTTCTGACTAGCTAATCCAGCTATAGTTATTTAACTATTTCAAAAGCAATGCTTTTGAGAGATAGGAAAGATATTAGTCAATCAATCTCAGCTTTCAAATTAGGCCATTTACAGAAAGCAAAAACCCAAATCATCAGTATATTCACAACAGGAATCAACAAACAAAGCACCAAGAGAGGTGCTAATCCTGCCTTCTGTAAAATACGTGAACCCGCCCAGAGAATACCAATAAAAAGCACCATGAGTAATAAATAAAATATGACCATTTCCATTTCATTATTCCTCTTTAATTGTTTTTTGATTTGGCCAGGGCATCAATGCCAGTTGCAAAAAAACAGCCAGCAAGCCGAAACCTGGTACAAAAACTAACAATGCCCAAGCTGGATTAAACCCTACCCTCTTATAAATAAAAAAAACCGGAACCAATAACATCAAACCGACAATAGCAACTCGAAAAAATTCTGGAACGCCCATAATGCCCTCTTTTCATCTTATTTTGGGTAAATGATTATACCTGCCATATACTCATTTAGAGCAACTATTCAGCATGAACTTGGTCGGTTAAGATTATGTCTGATATTATGAGCACATGGAAAAAGCGCGCAATTTATCCTAGAAAATCAGGCATGCGCTAAACAGTTACCTTTTTGCTTAGACAAACACAACCGGCATACCCAATTCGAGTTCCAACTGACTTTTGGCGTTACCTTGATTTATCGCAATCTCAACCAACCCTGAAGAATTTTCATACCAAAAAGCTTGATTTTGCTTAACCTCACAAAAGGTTCCTGCTCGATCAAGTACCAGACTACCTATATGGAGTTGTTTGGCTGATATTTCATTGCTATAACGTAAACCCGTCAATGCATTTCCATAGTGGTCAAAATAAATAATCCCCGCAAAATCAGCAGGCCAATTTTCCAGGTTTTCATTCTGATAAGGCTGTAACAGATTATTTTTTTTCCCTTTGATTAATAAAGCAGCAACTGGAGCAAATAAATCCCGGCCATGAAAACTATTTGAACAATTATCCGGCTGCCAAATAATTTCATTCCAACAAGCTTTGTCGGCCTGTACCGCAATGGTGTTAAACAAACCATTGTCTGGCCCGACAAATAATTGATTATCAGCTTCTACAACCACAGGCACACGCTGTCCACCAACTCCTGGATCTACAACTGACAAGAATATGGTGTTTTTTGGGAAGCTGCGTCTTAAAGCAGCTATTAAATAACTACTTAATATCGGATTACCTGTCGGCGCATTACTTATTAGATTAATAACTTTTGCTTGAGGTGCGTATTGATGCAGTACTGCTTCCATCTGACCAACATAAGGACCGGCAGCTCCAAAGTCCGTAAATAACGCAATCACTATGCTGATAAAATATCGAGTCCAATGTTATCAGGTGATGGAGGCTGTTCAATAAAATGTTCCTGCGCCAGGTTTTGGAAATCAAATAATTCAGTATCAGCCAATTGTGAAGGCGCCACATTTTGCAAACTAGTGAAAATAGATTCAAGTCTGCCAGGAAACTGTTTATCCCAACCGTTAAGCATTTGCTTCATCGCCTGCCTTTGTAAGTTTTTCTGAGAACCACAAAGATTGCAGGGAATAATAGGAAAATTTTTGAACTCAGCGAACCGTGCGATATCTTTTTCCCGGCAATAAGCCATGGGCCTAATGACTATATTTTTCTTATCATCACTCAATAGTTTTGGCGGCATTGCTTTTAATTTCCCTCCAAAAAAAATATTGAGAAAAAATGTTTCCAGAATATCGTCGCGGTGATGACCTAATGCTATTTTATTAATACCATTTTCTTCTGCATAACCATATAACGTACCCCTGCGCAAACGGGAACATAGACCACACGTAGTCTGCCCTTCAGGGATAATGCGCTTGACAACGCTATAGGTGTCTTTTTCAATAATATGATAAGGAACTCCCAAGCTTCGCAAATATTCAGGGAGAATATGCTCAGGAAACCCGGGTTGTTTTTGGTCAAGATTGACGGCGACCAAGTCAAATTGTACCGGTGCTGTTTTCTGCAAATTCAGCAAAATATCCAGCAAGGTAAAGGAATCTTTGCCCCCAGATAAACACACCATGACCTTATCACCGTCTTCAATCATTTTGTAGTCGGCAATAGCATTACCAACATCACGGCGAATTCTTTTTTGTTGTTTATTAAATTCGGTTCTGGATTTCCTGGAATGGTCAGTACTATCCATTAAAACGCTGGAATATTAGGGTAGCATTGGTTCCACCAAACCCAAAGCTGTTAGACATCACGGTATTCAATGCCACATTATCAAGACGCTCCTGAACTACCGGAATACCTTCGGCCCCTGGATCAAGCTGAGTAATATTAGCTGAAGCACTAATGAAATTTTCTTCCATCATCAGTAAAGAATATATTGCTTCATTGACTCCTGCAGCACCAAGCGCATGACCCGTTAATGATTTTGTCGAGCTCACTTTAGGAACTTGGTCTGCACCGAAAACAGCTCTTAAAGCATCCAGTTCACGGGTATCTCCAACTGGAGTGCTAGTTCCATGAGCATTAATGTAGTCTATCTTACCCTCAACTGTAGCCATCGCTTGTTGCATACACCTGACAGCACCCTCACCAGAAGGTTGCACCATATCGTAGCCATCAGAAGTCGCACCGTAGCCCACTAATTCGGCATATATTTTAGCTCCTCGGGCTTTGGCATGCTCAAGTTCCTCAATAACTAGAACCCCGCCTCCACCTGAAATTACAAACCCGTCTCGGGTTTCATCATAAGCTCTTGATGCGGTTTCTGGTGTGTCATTATATTTAGAAGATAGTGCTCCCATTGCATCAAATAATACCGACATGCTCCAATGGACTTCTTCACCACCGCCAGCAAAAACAATATCCTGTTTACCCAGCTGAATCAGTTCCATGGCATGACCAATGCAATGCGCACTGGTTGCGCAAGCAGAGGTAATAGAATAATTGACGCCTTTAATTTTAAAAGGTGTTGCTAAACAAGCAGTGTTAGTACTCGACATGGAACGCGGCACCATATAGGGCCCTACTTTTTTTACGCCTTTTTCACGTAAAATATCTGCTGCTGCCACTATATTTGAAGTTGAGGGGCCACCAGATCCCATGACCAGCCCGGTTCGGAAATTTGAAACTTCTGTTTCTGAGAGATTGGCATCTTCTATCGCTTGCTGCATCGCAATATAGTTAAAGGCAGCACCATCTCCCATAAACCGTTTGACCTTACGATCAATGAACTCGGCAGTATCAATACTGATTGCTCCGTGAATACGGCTACGAAATCCTAATTCCGCATACTCTTCAGCAACACTTATTCCGGAACGCCCTTCCTTAAGGGAATCTACTACTTCCGTACGATTATTTCCGATACTGGAAACTATCCCCAAACCGGTAACTACAATTCGTTTCATAAATAATCTCTAAAAATCAGCTGTTGAAGTAAACAAACCAACTCGAATATCGTTTGCTTCATATATCTCTCTGCCATCAACCATCATGGTTGCATCAGCGATTCCCATCACTAATTTTCTCAAAATGACCCTTTTCATATGAAGATGGTAGGTTACTTTTGTAGCGTCCGGTAAAACCTGGCCTCGAAATTTAACTTCACCCGCACCCAAAGCACGACCTTTCCCAGGCCCACCCATCCAGCACAGGAAAAACCCGACTAATTGCCACATAGCATCTAGGCCCAAGCATCCCGGCATTACCGGATCTCCCTGGAAATGACAATCAAAAAACCATAAATCAGGATTAATATCCAGTTCCGCAATAATCTCACCTTTTCCGTATTTACCGCCTTCGTCAGTAATTAAGGTAATGCGATCCATCATCAGCATATTGGGTAGGGGTAATTGCGCATTTTTTGGACCATACAATTCACCTCTGCCCGACTTTAATAATTCATCGCGGGTAAAACTATGCTGCTTCTGCATTGATTTGATACCTAACTGCTCAATATAAAGCCCATATTATCTTACAGAAAGACAAAAAAAGCAGCTCTATTTTCTTGGCTGGTATTGAAGAAACCTTGTGACTGTTGAAATACAGCAAATATTTCACCTCTATCCAGGCTCGACATCTAACATTAAGTCACTAATATCAAAGGAATTCCCACCTAACCTTTGCTGATAAATCATAGTGTAAGCAAATACAGCGGCAACATATTCTCGGGTTTCTTTGAAAGGAATCGTTTCAATCCAAATATCTGCTGGCAACGATTTTTCCGAAGGCAACCAACGCTTAACTCGATGTGGGCCCGCATTATAAGCCGCTGCGGCCAAAGCATAATGACCCCCAAACCGTGTTAACATCTGTTTGTAGTAAAAAGTTCCGTACTTTAAATTAGTGTCCGTATTAAAAAGAACATTGCTTGTCCGCCATTTTTCCTTAAGCTTTCGGGCAATCTGTTTGCCCGTTCTTGGCATAATCTGCATAAGACCCTTGGCTCCAACCGGTGAATACGCATCTTTATCAAAAGCACTTTCTCGACGAATCAAGCCAAAAACAATAGATGGATCAAGCCCTTGCAATTTAGCATTTTTTTTGACTTGCTCCGAATAAACGAAGGGGAAACGTAAATCCACATCATCCCAATGTTTGGCTCGAGCCACAGTAAAAATGGCCAGGGTATTCCAGCCTTGCTGTTCAGCTATTTTTGCTGCGGCCAAAATTTGTTGTTTGTCTAATTTCTTTACTGTATGCCACCATTGCCGTTTGGCCTCAAGATCACGATTAAAAAAACTAAATTCTGTCACTGCTTTAAAATCTTGCCTTGCCTTCAGTTCAAGTAATTGATCTGGCTCAATACGGATAGGATTATTTTGTAAATGTAGATTTAACTGCAAGTAATTAGCTGCAAGAAACCCATAATAACTTCGGATTTTTGCCAGTTCCTTATACAAACTTAACGCTTGGGTCTTTTCCCCCAATTGAAAAAAAGTTCGAGCCTGCCAATATTTCCATCGCTCTTCTTTTTTTTCTTTGCCTGTCAATTTAGCCAGTGATTCATTGACTCCTTTCCAATCCTGCTTTGACAATGCCGCTCTAACAGACCAAAGTCTAACATTTTCATCTAATATATCGAGGTTTTTTAATCTTTGATGGGCACTGTGGTTCTTTCTGTACGCAAGAGCTAAAGCTAGACGCGCTTCAATTCGTTGCTCGTCATTATTAGAAATCTTGATGGTTTTGCTGCGCTTATCCCAAATCTCAAGCGCAGCCAGAGGATCTCTCGAAATTAACCGCTGGATTCCATGAGCAAAAATAGCATTTCGATGAGAGACACTGACAGCCCAATTGTCAACATCTACTATTAATAAGGGTTTTCCATGAACATCCAACCACAACTTGGCAATTTTGCGTTGTTTTTTTGGCAAACGTTTTTTCAGATAGTTAGCAAGACTGGAATTGTTTCTTTTAAGTGCCAGTTTGAATCGCTGCCAAACCTTATTGGTTTTTAAAAATTGAGACTTAGCTAAAACTACAAAAAGGGGGTCACAAGCCTTAGGCTGTGAATAACCGACCATCCATAATTTCTGCGCCCCTTGCATGGCTTTCTGATAATGGCCGGTTTTATATTGAGCCCAATAAAAATAGCACTGTAATTTCTGGCTTCGGCTCTGATTATAATGTCTTTTAAATTGACTCCATTGCTGCTGCTTAGCCAGATAACCCAGCCATCTATTTCTTAAAAAACCAGCATAAGGGGTTTCTGCATATCGCTTTAAAAAAATCTGGATATCTTTACTTTTTCCCAGGTTTTCTTTGAGCCAACTATAATTTAGGTAATCGAATAAAGGGTAATCTTCTAATCCAGACAAAACGGCTTTAAATTGATTATCTTGCCCAGCCGCAATATGTTTCTCCGCCTGTTGAAAGGCTATTCTTTGTTGATCTAATGCCAACCCCCAATTCGCGGAAGAAAACATCAACATGCTGACTATTATGATAGACTTAAACGTATACATATCTTTTCGAGTT
The DNA here is from genome assembly GCA_030618325.1 of Methylococcaceae bacterium. Classification (GTDB taxonomy): domain Bacteria; phylum Pseudomonadota; class Gammaproteobacteria; order Methylococcales; family Methylomonadaceae; genus JALSJK01. The sequence goes on from JAUXDP010000101.1 coordinate 7,795, forward strand.
TGTTATTCCAGATTATAAAACCACTATCCTAAAGATAGATTTTCTAAAGTGTCCCAAATTTCAGATTTATCCTCACATTTGCCATTTTACACCTGGAGATACATTTATCATATAGCGCTGAAACATAAGCGAGAATTAATTTCCGCTCATGTTATAGCAGTACTTGCAACCATTGTCAGTGTCCCTGTGCCACTGTTGATGCCACTCTTGGTTGACGAAGTATTACTTGAAAAGCCAGGTAAAGCCGTTGCTACGATAAATCAATTTTTTCCTTCCGACTGGCAAAGCCCAATGCTCTATATCGGGGTGATTCTCATTATCAGTTTGTTGTTAAGAATTATAGCTATTTTTTTTAACATCATTCAGGCACGACAATTTAGCAGTATTTCTAAAGACATCATTTTTCGTATTCGCAAACGATTAATCAATCGTCTACAGGTCATTTCTATGGCTGAATACGAAAGTCTTGGTAGCGGCACGGTTGCCAATCACTTGATTACCGACCTGGATACTTTAAACCAATTTATCGGGACCACTACTAGCAGACTATTGGTTGCAACATTAACAATCATAGGTACCGGCGCCATACTACTTTGGATGCACTGGCAGTTAGGCTTATTTATTCTCCTGCTAAATCCAGTAGTCATCTATTTCACCACCATAATTGGAAAGCAAGTCAAAAACCTTAAAGCCAAAGAAAATTCTGCTTTTGGCATATTCCAACAAGCACTAACAGAAACCTTGGAAGCTATCCACCAGATCCGTGCCAGCAATAGGGAGAAACATTATTGCCAGCAACTTATTGAGTCGGCTCGGTCAGTTAGAGATCATTCTATCGCTTTTTCCTGGAAAAGCGATGCAGCATCCCGAATCAGCTTTCTGATATTCCTGTTTGGCTTTGATATTTTCCGGGCATCCGCCATGTTTATGGTTATTTACTCTGATTTAACTATTGGCGAAATGCTGGCGGTCTTTGGCTATCTTTGGTTTATGATGGCTCCTGTTCAAGAAGTACTGGGTATTCAATACGCCTTCTATGGTGCCAAAGCAGCATTAGACCGCATCAATAAACTGAATTCATTGACTCAGGAACCGCAATACCCTCATTTGCAAAACCCTTTTTTAAATCATAAAACTGTTGGCATACGAATTGAAAACCTGCATTTTCGTTATAACGATGATCAGGATGTGCTTAATGGCATCAATCTTACTATAAAACCAGGTGAAAAAGTTGCCTTGGTTGGTGCCAGTGGGGGTGGAAAATCTACACTAGTACAAAACTTAATTGGCCTCTATCCCATGCATCAGGGCATGATTTATTATGACAATGTCCCTATCGATCAGATAGGACTAGATATAATCAGGGAACATGTCGTTACCGTGCTGCAACAGCCGATAATGTTTAACGAAACAATTCGAGAAAACCTGACTCTGGGTAGAAATTCTAATGATCCTGCTTTATGGCAAGCCCTGGAAATAGCACAACTTAAAGAAACTATTGCATCACTTAAGCTAGGTCTGGATACCATTGTGGGTCGCCATGGAATGCGTCTGTCGGGGGGGCAAAGGCAACGCTTGGCTATCGCCCGTATGATTATCGCCAACCCTAGCGTTGTAATACTCGATGAAGCAACATCAGCGTTAGATGCAGAAACTGAAAGGTCTCTTCATATGGCTCTTGCGGATTTCCTTGACGGTCGAACCACCATCATCGTAGCCCATAGACTAAGCGCCGTAAAACAAGCCGACCATGTCTACGTTTTTGAGGATGGCCAAATATGTGAGCAAGGCGCGCATGACACCCTAATCAATGAAAATGGGCTTTATGCAAAACTCTATGGAGAATATCAACAGTGATCCTAAAAACATTAGTCAACGGCTACCGAGTCATAAGGCCATTATTAGAGATACCCATAATACGAGCTTAAATGTTATATTTAGTTAAAGTTCTCATAATATTCCTGTTGAGTGATTTGCCCCCGCTTCACAGTTTTGTGAAGAAATCTAGACGACAAATCCTGCAAAATAGCCCTCGACAAGGACTACTGTGGCCATTCTCTTCGTGCTATTCTTTGTCTTTCTCGCCCAGATTCTTCACAAAATCTGTGCTCAACTAATGTTTTTAGGATAATGCCTGAAAAATATGATCTTCACTGTCATTCCACAGCCTCTGACGGTTCATTAACGCCGACCAAACTGATACAGCGCGCTAAAGATAATGATGTCACTCACTTATCACTAACTGATCATGACACCATTGCTGGAATAGTAGAAGCGCAAGTCGCCGCTGAT
>JAUXDP010000141.1 GCA_030618325.1 Methylococcaceae bacterium
CTGAACGGAGAGGAGAGGCTATTTTTAACCAGTTGGCGTTTAGATAAAAAAACATTAAGGAACAACATCATGCCAATCAGCAAACGAAGAACCGGTTTGCCAGGATCCGAATCTGAATAACACTGGTTTTAGCTCCTGTTTTCTTAGCGGTCTTCGTGGTAAAACAGGACATCAATGAAAAGAACGAGGGGGCCCGCGACCGGAATACCGACCTCGTTGGTATCGAAAGTGGGCTAAACGCCGTAATCAGGTCTTCCGTGAGATCGCTTCCATGACGCAACTGATCGATCCTTTTGGCCGCAAAATTGAATACCTGAGGTTGTCGATAACGGATCGTTGCGATTTTCGCTGTGTGTATTGCATGTCAGAAGATATGACTTTCCTGCCACGCGCCCAGATTTTAACATTGGAAGAGATTTTTACACTGGCCAAAGTCTTTTCCGAGCTAGGAGTCAATAAAATCAGAATTACTGGCGGTGAGCCTTTGGTTAGAAATGGAGCTTTACAGTTAATAGAAAAATTAGGTCAATTACCAGGCTTGAACGAATTGGTAATGACGACTAACGGGTCGCAGCTTGATAAATTCGCAGAACCTCTGATGGCTGCTGGAGTGAAGAGACTAAATATCAGTCTTGATACCTTGAACGCAGAAAAATTCAGAACCATAACACGTAACGGTGATTTGAAAACTGTGATAAAGGGAATTGATGCGGCAAAAAAAGCTGGATTTCAGCGATTAAAAATCAATGCTGTAATTTTAAAAGACCAGAACCATAATGAAATAATAGATCTGGTTCAATTTGCCATCGATCAAGGTATTGATATCAGCTTTATTGAAGAAATGCCTTTAGGAGTCGTGTCTGATCATGATCGGAGTGGCGCTTATTATTCCAGTGATCTGATAAGACAGGATATAGAACAACAGTTTACCTTATTACCGTCCACAGAAAAAACGGGTGGGCCTTCCAATTATTTTCAGGTGCAGGGGGCTAAAACCCGAGTCGGTTTTATTTCACCCCATAGCCATAATTTTTGCAGTACTTGCAACCGCGTTAGGCTAACTGTGGAAGGACGCTTATTATTGTGTCTGGGCAATGAGCATTCTGTAGATTTGAAGCAGGTGCTGCGAGCTAATCCCGGTAACGAAGAAATTATCAAGCAATCGATTATTAATTCTATGCAAATTAAACCAGAAAAACATGAATTTGTATTAAGTGAACAGCCTGTAATTTTGCGGCATATGAATGTGACAGGCGGATAAATGAAAAATATTTTATTAGTTTTACTCATTGCGTTATTCGTTAACGGCTGTGGAGGTACAGGAAAACAAAATATGCAACAACAAGAATTACTTCGTTTAATCGAGTTGAAGCAGGCGCCAGCCATCATTGATGTTCGCTCAGAGTCTGAATATTTAAGCAGTCATGTGCCAGGTGCGATCCATGTGCCATTCTGGGCTGCATTTTCGCCATCAGAACTGGAAAATAGAGAACCGACAGATTTGCTAGTGCTTTACTGTCGGCATGGGCCGCGCGCGGGGATAGCGAAACTGGCTTTAATTCTTTCTGGGTTTGAAAACATTATTTACCTTGAAGGGCATATGAGTTCCTGGCTTAGCGCTGAATTACCTGTTGAAAAAAATGAATAGGTTGTTTCTTTTTTGCAACAGTTGTAGTTTTTTTGGGTTTTGGCTAGGAATGGTAAAATAAATCTTCTATAATCCATGCTTTATAACTTCTTTAGGGAATGGGGATGAGAAAGATTAGTCAAATTATTGGCGCATTGGCCACAATTGTCAGTATATCTGTACAAGCGGATGTGGTGCATTTGAGTAATGGTGATCAGGTTTCAGGTGAAATTAAAAAAATGGGCGCTAATAAAGTGGCGATTGAAACCAAATATGCTGGGGTAATTGAACTGAATTGGTCGGATATTGCTACTTTGACTACGGATGAGCAGGTATCTATATTGATGTCAGATGAGTCCAGAGTAGAAGGCAAGATAGCAAGCATTGAAAATGGGCAAATTAAGTTTGATGGAGGATCACCATCATCAATTAAGTTTTCTGATGTCTCAAAAATTCATCCGGGACCTCCAGGCGCCTATTTAGGCTCAGGCCATGTGCATGTTGGTGGTTTTCGCTCTCAAGGTAATACTGAAAAATATGCCCTTCATGCTGATATAGAGTACATCCTTCAAAATGAAAAGAACCGCTATACTGCTGGTACTATTTATAATCTTGGTGCTGATAGTGGTAAGGAAAATGAAAATAACCTTCGTGTCTATGGAAAGTATGACAGGTTTATAGATAAGAATTGGTATGGCTATGTCAATAGCGATTTCACCAAAGACAGATTTCAAGACCTGGACTACCGAATCTATGGTGGTGCTGGTTTAGGCTACCAGTTTTGGGATGACGATACTAAGTATTTATCATTTGAAGCAGGTCCAGGCTATACCTATGAAAGTTTTAGAACTGGCGAAGACCGAAATTATGTAACCGCCCGTTGGGCAGTGAAATTCCACTACTGGCTTATTGAAGACAGACTTCAGTTGTTTCACGATCATGAAGGTTTAATTTCTGTAGAAGATGTTGATGATACATTGGTTAGAACCCGTACTGGTTTCAGAGTGCCTGTATATGAAGGCTTCGATCTGTTGGCGGAGTTTGATTATGACTATAAAAATAAACCTGCTGCAGGAAGCGAACAAGCAGATTATCGTTACATCGTAGGTATTGGATATGTTTTCTAAGTAAATGTAACAACTGGCGTATTTTTAGCCAAAACACACGAAAAGCCTCCAATCGGAGGCTTTTTTGTAGGTTTTTCCTCCAAATCTACTTCCTTAACCCTAAACACCAAAGTGTGCTTGCCAGTAATCCAACTGGTTATATACGTTCTTGTCCCCACATTTAATTTTTTTGTTGGCTATACTTCTATTTAGTATCTAAAACTGATGGAGTTTTCACCAGTTTTCCAATAACAGGCTATGGGCAAGGTTATTCTTTAAATATATATGTACACCAATTTTTTTGGGATGGTTAAAAAGCCATTTTCTTTGATTCCAGACCCGGAATTTTTATTTTTAAGTGCCAAACACAAAAAGGCGTTAACAACGCTTCAGTATGGGCTGATGAGTCAAGCTGGGTTCACTGTGATCACCGGTGAGATCGGCTCAGGAAAGACGACATTAATACGCAGTTTACTCAGTAATTTCATGGAAGAGTGTGAGGTGGGTTTGATCACGAATACCCATAGCAGTTTTGGGGATTTATTAACCTGGATTTTAGGTGCATACGATATAAAGAACGAAACAGCCAATAAAGCTGAGCGTTACAAAACGTTTGTTGAATTCATAACCCAGAAAAACAATGAGGGTAAAAGGGTAGTACTAATTGTCGATGAAGCACAGAATATGGATATTCAAACGTTGGAAGAGCTTAGGCTATTATCTAATATCAACGTCAATCAGGAAATAATGTTGCAACTGGTACTGGTCGGTCAGCCAGAACTGGTTGATAAACTAAACCGTCCAGAATTGGTTCAATTCGCACAGAGAATTTCTGTTGAATATCATCTGAATCCACTAAGTTTTGAAGAAACGGAAAGCTATATTATCTATCGCCTCAAAGTGGCTGGTGTAGATGATCCCATTTTTAGAAAATCCGCTGCTGCTGCTATTTATTACTACACAGCTGGTGTGCCTCGCTTGATTAATAATATATGCGACCTAGCATTGGTTTTTGCTTTTGCCAAGGATTCTAAACAAATAGGTTGGAAAATTATTATTGAAGTGGTGAATGAAAAAAAGACTGGCGGGATCAAGCGGTTCAAAGGCAAGCATGTCCCCAAGCCGGATTTAATTCAGCGTGCGGCTGAGGCCGAGCAGTTACGCCGAGCCATTTTGGAAAAAACTGATGTTGATATAGCTAAAACATTATAGCGCACCTCTATTAATTCATACCTGCTCAGACATGAATGAATAGAGGTGCCCTATAGATATACCTGCATAATTCCGTTATATTGAGCTATTTTGGTTGCTGTTGATATGAGTAACAGCTATAGCGAGAAGAAGATGGCTGAAAATGATGTGCTCTGGGAAAATCACTTTCCTCAGTTTTTTGAAAGTGACGACCCCAGTATAAAGCAGCTGATCAATGCTGCAAAAATGGTCAATATCTCTGCTGGGCAGCAAGTTTTTTATCCTGGGGCTGCTTGTGAAAATTATCTATTAATGTTGGATGGTAATATTAAAGCCCAACTAATCTCGGAAAATGGCCGGGAAGTTTTGCTTTACCATGTTTTACCCGGCGACTCCTGTGTGTTAACAACATCTTGTCTACTGAGTGGCGAAGCCTATCCTGCAGAAGCTTTAACTGAACAAGACTCAACAGCTTTCGTTATTCCAGGCAAGAATTTCCATCAATGTCTGGCCGAATCCGTTTTTTTCAGGCAATTTGTCTTCCATAATTTCGCGTTACGTCTATCTTCAATTATCAACAGAATAGAGCAGGTTGTATTTAAACCGATTGATATTCGCTTAAGTAAGTTATTGTTGGCTTACAATGAAAAACAAATCAAAAAAACCCACCAGGATTTAGCTGCAGAGTTAGGGACGGCAAGGGAGGTTGTGTCTCGCAATTTAAAAAACTTTGAAATGCAAGGATGGGTATTGTTGCGACGCGGCACGATTGAAATAATTGATCTGAAAGCTTTAAAAAAACTGGACTGCTAGTATTCCGATTAAAGTCAGTAGTCCGTAGGTTGGGGAGAGGAACGAACCCCAACAATCAAGCTTTGATTTCACCGAAATCACCTTCAACATCATCATGCGCCCAATCATTAGAAATGATTCCTTTTCGAATATATCGATGAATACTGGAATACGACCAATCCACAGCTGAGCTGACATAGCCATGTTTTACCGGATTGAAATGGATGTAATTCACATGTTGTTCAAAGTCCTTATCATCGCGTATTAAATGTTCCCAATAACGCCGTTGCCAGATTCCCCGTTCAGATTTTTTCTGGCGACTAACAGAAATACGTTCATTTTTTGGCAATGCTCTTGAAAACCTTCGCTTGATTAGATTCCACCGCATCGGATAATTTGCATCATCTTTGGGAAGTTGCCACAAGGTATGTAAATGATCCGGTAAAACAACAATCGCAACAATATCAAAAGCATGGTCTTGTCTGGTTTTTTTAAACGCTAAACGCAATTCGTCAACATAATCGATGAGAAGTGATTGATTGCGTTCTGCTATATTAACGGTGAAAAAATAACACGCACCAGGAACATTGGCTCGACGATATTGCATAGCTTTTTGTTTTCCTTACGTTATGGTGTTGTTGGGGTTCGTGCCTCTCCCCAACCTACGGCCGAGAAAATATGACAGCATGGTAGGTTGGGGAGAGGAACGAACCCCAACAACCAAGCCAATAAAGATAGATTTTAATCGCACCTAAGCCACCAATGCCTTAACAGTGGCTTGCATTAATTTTTCTGCATCGCTGTAGGATTGGGTGAGTTGTTGTTCTAGTTGGTCGCATAGGGTCATTAGTTGGTCTACTTTGGCTACTATGCGTTTTTGTTCTTCTAGTGGGGGTAGTGGCATAATATATTCATACAATAATTCTTTTCTAACCCCCGATTGCCCTGCAGTCCGTTCTGATTCAGCAACAACAAGGCTTTGTATGTTAGGGGACTTCAAAAAATAGAAAAGATAATCATTAATAATAAACTTTTCGTTAGGTATTGCTTTCATCAACGCTACATTATATGTGCCTTCCAACCCTCTCAATATTTGAAACACAGGGGGACCATATCGACCAATCATTACATCTTTTTTATAGAATAGTCTATTTGCATATTCATTTGGTACATAGGTAATGAAATTATCAGTTCTAAAATCTCTAATTTGTATCAGCCTTGTATAACCTTCTGTTTTCTCATATGTGAACTTACTTTTAGGGGGCTGACTTCCTCCAACAATTGCAACTATTTGACCGAGTCTTAGCCAAAGCCAATTATTAGCAATATGAATTTGTTTAGCCTGTTCTGAAATAGGCTCTGAGTAATTTATAGATTTACCCTTTCCTATTTTGTGTAACCCTACGGGCAAAATATTTTTTTGATTTATCAAAGATAAATCTTTATTGTCGTGAGAAGTAATTCTGCCATCAACCGCTAGCTGTAGTAGAACATTTCTCAACGCCTTAACATTCTCCAACCCCACCAAATGTTTTTTCTTGCGTCCTTCGCCTTTTGGCATGGGGAGAGTGCAGCCGTATAGGGTGTTGAAGTGTTGGGCGATGCGTTGCCAGTTTTGTTCAAAGCTGGTTTCTGGGGTGCTTGGGTTGAGCAGTGCATTAATGGCGGCGGTATTTGCGCGTAATACGGTATTGGCTTGTTGCTGTTGCTGGGCTTCTAGCTTGTCGCAGAGTGCCATTAGTTCACCTACTTTGGCTACGATGCGTTTTTGTTCTTCTAGGGGAGGAAAGGGGAAAAGAGCTACTAATGCTTTTTCTGTTCCCAATCGGGGCATTCTCATCCCATGAGTTGAATTTTCAGCGTATTCCTTAAAATAAGGTGATTTCATCATCCATCTTAAATAATAAGGGTCAATATTGGAAAACCCGTGTAAAGGTATCACTTCTGTCGAGCATACACCTTTTTCATCCGCAACTATGACCTTATCCAGATATGGTCGTAGCTTTCCATAAAGAACATCACCTTTATCAAACCTATTTTTGGAACTTTTAAAATTTCTATCTTTAGCCGTGACCTTAGACAGTAACTTTGAAGATTCTTTTTCTATATCTTCTAATTCTAAAACCCAGGTATCATCAACAACATCAGAAAACTCGGCTTTTACTGCTATTCCATAATTTGATACTTCACCAATTCGAGTCCACACCCAACTCGGTGGAATTGAGTAAGGAATTTCATCATTATCAATTTCAGGCATTTTCTTTTTTACTTTAATAACCTTCTTTTTTAATAGCCTTTGTTTTTCATCTTGGTTTCTTTTAAAGTCAATTTTTGCATCACTGCTTTTAAGTTGTTCTACTAGTTTTCCTGATACTGCAAAATAAGTAATTAAATCTTTAATTTTTGAAATTCCATTAGGCGTACGCGCAAACACTTCAAACTGCTTAACAAATCCAGATAAATTCCCAGCCTCTGGCACTAAAGGTTCAACACCCATCACACTTTCGCCTCAGTCAACGCCTTTTCCAATTCCGTTTTAAGCAAGTCTAAAGTACTGGCAATTTCACCTTGCAAGCTTTGATAATCTGCTAACAATTCATCAGGATCACCATGATCTAATTCCACCACATGCGGGTTTTTGACATCCAGATTAAAATGACTGACTTTAATATCAGCAATAGATACTTTCCATGCTTGTTCATTCTCTACACGGTCTTTGCGTTGGTCGCCACCCCACCAATCTTGGCAACCTTTAAACTCAGCTACCCGCATGGGTTTGGTTTTGTTATAGGCTTTAACACCGGCTGGCAGTTGTTGTTCGTAAAACCAGATTTCTTGCGTGGCGGTGCCTTTTTCAAAAAACAGCAGATTGGTTTTAATACTGGTGTATGGGGCAAATACAGAATTGGGTAGGCGCACAATGGTGTGTAGATTACATTCTTCCAGTAGTTTTTCTTTGATTTTGGTTTTTACCCCTTCACCAAATAAAGTGCCATCGGGTAATACAATGGCTGCCCGTCCGTTGGTTTCTAAAATATGGATAATTAATTGTAAAAATAAATCAGCAGTTTCACGGGTACGGGTCGCGGCAGGGAAATTTAGCTCAATACCGTCTTCTTCCATCCCGCCAAACGGTGGATTTGCTATTACGCAAGTCACGCGTTCTTTTAGACTCCAATCGCGCAGAGGTCTTGCCAGGGTATTGTCGTGGCGTATTTGACTGGGGACTTCTATGCCGTGTAATAGCATATTGGTGGTACATAATAGGTGTGGTAGCTGTTTTTTCTCTACGCCGTAAATCTGTTGTTGTAAGCGTTGGTTATCTTCCGGGGTTTTGATACTGCCTGAGGCTTTGATATGGTCCAGGGTGCAAGCTAAAAACCCACCTGTTCCGCAGGCTGGATCCATCATTTTTTCACCCAGTTGAGGGTTAATTCGATTGACCATAAAGGTGGTGACGG
>JAUXDP010000287.1 GCA_030618325.1 Methylococcaceae bacterium
AGCGAGGATTCAATAATATGCGAAAGGTTGACGCAGGTTTTTTGTTTGTCTTCAAGGCGTAGCGACAGGCGCATAGCGAGCTACGCAACTGTTGCTACAACGCAGAAGACGGACAAAAAGACCAGTCAAGATTTGCATATTATTGAATCCTCGCTCCTAAATATAATATTTTGTCCAGGAGGCAAAGATGAAGAATGCATTAGGCAATATAATGCAACAAGCCCAGAAAATGCAGGAAGATATGCAAAAAGCTCAGGAAGAGCTGGGTAATTTGGAAGTCCAAGGTGAATCCGGTGGCGGTATGGTATCAATTTTAATGACTGGCAAGCGTGAAGTTAGAAAAGTAAGTATAGATGACTCCTTGGTGGGCGATGATAAGGACATGCTTGAAGATTTAGTCGCCGCAGCAATCAATGACGCTGTACATAAAGTCGCAAAATTGAAGAAGGAAAAAATGGCAGATTTAACGTCAGGAATCCCATTACCTCCAGGTTTTAAAATGCCGTTTTGATTATTCATCTAAAAAGCGTTTACTTGTAAGGGATATTTTTTAAACGCAAAGAGTCTAACTATATGCAAAGTACAGGATTGTTGGCCCAACTCATTGAAGGGTTGCGTTGCTTGCCGGGGGTGGGGCCTAAATCGGCTCAACGCATGGCTTTTCATTTGTTGCAGCGTGATCGGGGTGGAGCAGAACAATTGGCTCAAGCGCTGTTGCAAGCTGTAGAAAAAATAGGTCATTGCCAACAATGTCGGACTTTAACAGAAGAAGATTTGTGCAATATTTGTAGTCACCCAGGTAGAGATCAAGCTGTAATTTGCGTTGTTGAAAGTCCGGCTGATGTATGGGTAGTAGAGCAAACAGCTGTTTTTAAAGGCGGCTATTTTGTTTTGCATGGCCGATTATCGCCGCTTGATGGCATAGGCCCTGATGAATTGGGTTTGGAACTACTTGAACATCATTTTTCTTCGGGTACGGTTAAAGAAGTAATCCTGGCCACCAATTCAACTGTGGAAGGAGAAGCAACCGCTCATTTCATTGGCGAACTGGCACGAAAATATCAAATAATGGCAAGTAGAATAGCTCATGGTGTGCCAATGGGTGGTGAACTAGAATTTATTGATAGTGGTACGTTGTCCCACGCTTTTAACGGTCGCCGGGAACTAGACTAAGGAGTTAGAAAAAATGGCAGATTGTATTTTTTGCAAAATGGTAGCCGGGGAAATTTCACCGGATGTGGTTTATGAAGATGACGATGTACTTGCTTTTCGGGATATTAATGGTCAAGCACCTACTCACATTTTGGTGATCCCCAAAGTGCATATCTCTACGCTGGACGACCTGGATGATACCGAGTTGGCTGGGCGGTTGTTAAAAACGGTTTCAAAATTGGCCAGACAAGAAGGCCTGGCGGATGATGGTTATAGAACTGTTATTAACTGCAATGAGAAAGGTGGTCAGGATGTTTATCACTTACACTTACATTTGTTGGGTGGGCGGCAGATGATATGGCCTCCGGGTTGAAGAAAGAAATCCCAACAAAATAACTCTACTGAACTTACAAAAGTGCAAATTAAAAATGTTTAGCGTTTTTCTCGAACTTTGGTAAGTCCGGGTTCATAGTGTCCCACGGTTGAGCATCGGCAACCCAGAAGTCTACGTGGGGTTGGAAAATGGCTGGATCATCAAGCGAAGCGGCAGTTACGGGACGTATTTCTTGATGGGCAGTATTTCTACCAAACAAGGCCGTTCCACATGTTGGGCAGAAGCCCCGGTAAACTTTATTGCCACTTGCCGCTATCGTTGGAAATTCTTTATAAGTGCCAGTGATATCAAGGGCATTAGCGTGTACAAATAGTACCGCAAGGTATGCTGCTCCCACTGCTTTTTGGCAGGATTTGCAATGACAATTGCCAGAGCCAACTGGTTCAGCAGATATACTGTATCGAACCTGGCCACACAGACATCCACCGGTTATGGGTAATTTATAAGACATTATCAAGCGCCTCTTCCAGTGTGCTAAAGTTAAAATGCCCCCTATTCTCACTAACAGTAATTCAGCTGGTTCCCCCCAGTAGTAATAAGCTCCACAAATGGTAAAAAATCACGTCTGGCAGGTGAATAAATCACTGAATAATATTGCCTTATTAGGGATACTAAGCATGAATCAAAATAAAGGGCAATAAGGAGACTATTATGAAAGCCATCGTATCAGTTATTGCAAACACCATTCAGGTTATTTTTAATCTCTCTATTTTATGGGTGACCTTGAAAAGAAAGCCAATATTGATTAAGTAGAAAGTCTTATATGAAGTTATTGGAGAGTAGGCTTGTTGAGTGCCGTAGTGAGCAAAGTCACGCTTTTATCCAGTACGGTAAAGGCTTCATCACAGGTGATGTTTTTATTTTTGTTGTTTAGTATATAGCTGGCGAGGCTGGCAATAGCTTTCCAGTTGGCTGGGTCATTTACAAAAAGAAAAGCTTTTTCAAATAGCTCAACTAATTTTTGCTCCTGTTCATGTTTGTTAGGAATAAAGTGATATAGATAATCATAGACACTGTCTAGATCTGAAATACCCCCATAATATTTCAGCGCGTTGGTATTGATCAGTAAAGGATTAAAGTTTTCGTTATCACGCAAAGCGACATATTTGGCTTCAACTAAAGGACCAACCAATAAATTGACAATATCAGTTTCGTAAGCTGTTTGATACGCTTGCTGTTCCCTCGCTTTAAGACTGCCTCTACTTTCAAGGAGTGATGGAGGGAGGCTTTGAATTAATTGATCACCTTCTATCTTGCCAATAAAGTGATCGGCAGTCGAAGGATTTGTGCGCTCTACAAATAATTTATTATTGCAAAGTTCTTTTGTTGTGATTTGGAAAAAAACTGTAGGCAAGCTATAGCTTTGGCTATATAGATAAATGGATGTTGCATGCCCTGCTTCATGGAAAGCGGTTTGTCTGAGCTGATCCTGATAGGCAATAGATATTTTTGTTTCTATGCGATGATTTCTGTTCATTTTCCTTTGGTACAGAACATACGGCCACTGGCAGTATTAACGAGTAAGCATGGGTGTCTACTGGGCAAATGCTTACATATTTGTGTTTTAAATAGGCCAAGAAGATATAAAGTGTGGTTCCGGGTTGTTTGCTAAAGATGCCCTGTATACTTCTCTATTGGCTTTAGATAGCTACCCTGCCGTCAAACCTAGGTCAAACAGCCCGAAACCAGCTCCAGTGGTACCTTGTTCTTCATCCGTGAAAATTACAAAAATTCCAAGAGCAATCACAGTGTACCGAATTGGGTGTATGATTAAAATGTGACATATTGACGCACTCTAAAATAACACCCTTGGGTGGAAAGATACTTTCAGCTACTAGTAAATCAGGCTTGCGTATTCCTCTTATGCTTCCATCTTTTATGAGACCAGAGCCAGCAAGCGGGATCTTTGATGATATCCTGTTCCAAATGTTTCATAAAAGCATGCATGATTTCGCCTTCCTGAGTTTCTTTAGGGTTTTCAAACAGGAGTGTCGGCTGGATATGATAGTAACCCCGTTTTTTTCTCTGAAGCGATATATAGATAACTGGAATATTAAGTTTCTGGGCAATTTTTTCCACACCAGTGAATACGGCAGTGTCCTGATTTAAAAAATCCATCCAGTAAGCATTTTTTGGAGAAGGTGATTGGTCGGATACGAAGGCATAGGCGATTGGTTCATTTTTATCCTTAAGCATTTGCCTTAAAATCTTATCCATAGGTGTAACCTTATTGACGAATCTGGTTCGTATTTTGTTAACCAGTTTTTCGAAATAACTATTAGCTATTGGTTTGTAAACAATATTGAGGTG
>JAUXDP010000212.1 GCA_030618325.1 Methylococcaceae bacterium
AAAAAACTCTCTCAGCCACCGAGGTCAGGCATTGCAACAACTGACTGACTCTATTCAGCAGCTATAACACAGTGAGTCCGTTGGCAGTTCAAGCGAGTAAGCAGTTTACCCATGCTGCCATAAGTGAAATAACAGCGTTGGGGAATGGTTTAATAAACGATACCTACCTGGTAAAAACAGAAACAGAACAGTTTGTTCTGCAACGGATTAATTCACTGGTTTTCCCTGAACCTGATTTAGTCATGGAAAACCTGTTCGCGTTAAATCAGCATGTCCAGAAAAAAAACAGCACCGAGATTAAGTTAATAATACCTAAGATTATTCGAGCGATTAATCAGGGTTGTTATTTTATTGATCAGCAAAATGATTGTTGGCGCGCTTTAACGTTTATTAACAATACGGTAAGCAAAGAATCAATTAGTAGTCAGCATGAAGCAGAACAAGTAGGGTTTGCTTTGGCTCATTTTCATCGACTGCTATGTGATGTAAAAAGGGATTTGTTCCATGATACCCTGCCTGGTTTTCATATAACCCCAGCGTATTTTCAAAATTACCAACTGATTGAAAAGCATAAAGGTAGCTCATTCGATGGTGAGAAAGTGCAGTTAGGCAGAACGTTTATTGACAATTTTCAATCAAAAATAAATGTCCTTGAAGGTGCCTGGCAGACGGGTTTGCTTACAGAACGTATTATTCATGGTGATCCCAAGCTCAATAATTTTTTGTTTGATAAGCAAACAGATAAAATCATCAGTTTAATAGATCTGGATACTGTAAAGCCGGGGTTGGTACATTATGATATTGCGGACTGTCTGCGTTCTTGTTGCCATAACAGCCAGTCGAATACATTTGACCTTGAAATATGCGATGAGATTTTAAACAGTTATTTAAAAGAAGCAGGTGTATTTTTTACACATCATGATTATGAATTTTTATACCCTGCAATTCAACTAATTCCTTTTGAACTGGGTTTGCGGTTTTTTACTGATTTTCTACAGGGGAATCAGTATTTTAAAGTGGACTTTCCTGAACATAATTTAGACAGAGCGTTAGCCCAGTTTAAATTGTGTATAAGTATAGAAAAGCAGGAAACAAAAATTAAACAGCTGATTGTTGATTATAGGCTGGGTTAGCGATTAAGTTGCGTGTATTTTTTAATAGCTTGCTACCTAATGTCAGGCCAAAAGCCACAAGGGTTAATGTCTGTTAAAGAGCCGTAGGTAAAGTTTCATTATCCAAATGGCTAATGAACCGCCGTATGCGGACCCGCTTGTACGGTGGTGTGGTAAGGGCTGGAGAGAAACCAGCCCTTACCCGATTAGCTATACGAATATAAAGTGCATGTGTTGGAATTTCTTCGATTCATTTTACAAGTTTAAACTCAATACATGAGAATTAACGCCTACCAATAGGGCGAACATCACCATCGAATGTCGGTACCGAAAGGACGAATGGTTCAGTTTTGTAACAAAGTGCCTGCTCTTCGAGAATACCGATTGCAATCTCTTCACCCATACGCAAGCTGTCGTAGTAGTCGGAGTAAAAATGTACACCTGCCATATTTCTAGCAATAGAGATGTTGGCTGCTAACTTGTTTAGCTCACCTTCAAGTGTGAGATAAGTCCCGTCATTGACATCAGTCAAGTTGTTCATTGAACCGTCCGGAACAAAGGCGACGGGAGTATCCCCGCTCTTAAAGCGCGAGAACAAAACCTTACCATCGCGACGCACTAGTACTGCGCTGGTGTCAAAATAGGCTTTAAGAATGGTCACACATGCGCCAGCTACCGTCGCGTGTCCCGCACCGTAGGATGGATGCATTGGTGAGCCTTCCTGAAAAGCCATCGGCAACAGCTTGGTATTTGATGCATTGTTTGTCTCAATGGCACTTACGGTACTCTGTATTTCTGTTTCAAGATCCGATAATACATTTCCGATGGAAGGGAAGTCGGATTCGATCTGGCTGGCTTTATGGATGCGTGCGGCCAGCGCTTCGGGACGCAGTCGACAGTGCGTATTGAATTTTTGATAGCGCACGGCCTTTAGGGCGCGTGTCGCCACCTCGGTTACCAGGGTAAGAATATGCGGGCCACCCCATAGAGCAAAACCGCCGGCTTCACGTTTGTGAATCTCAAAGAACCTTGTCAGCACTGAGTTGTTGGGACTCAAGCTGTTTAAATGCAGAGTGCCATTGCCTGAAAGATTGTCGAAACCAGGATCTGAGGGCGCCTTCATTCCGAGCAGGATCAGGCAGGCGTTAAGATAGGATTCGTATAGAGCATCATAATGCACATAAGTAGCGAGATTCCTTGGTGTAGAGATAAAACGTCTGGTAACAGTGGCTGGAGCGCCATAAATAGCCGCTTCATTGCCGGATTGTGGGTCTGTGCCGTTCTGTACATCCAGCCAGTCATTCCATTCAGTCATGAAATCAGCTCCTGTATTTGCGACAGGAACGCGCTGATCGACACGTAGAGCACCATATTGGATAAGGCCATCAGTTACCTCATCATCACCTGCAACACTCTGATTTCCTAACAGCATGAACTGGGAAAGGTAGGGGCCAAGTTCAACACCAGGGGATGAGCCCCTAAATGCCGTCTGCGCAGAAATATCACCACCTTCGTTTTTTCTGCCACGACCATCGTTACCGGTGATATCGTAATCAACCCCGTTCAGCCTCCCAATGGATGCGGTGATCTCGGCATTGCCCGAGGTGTTGTTAAACTCGGACAGCGGTACGTCACGCAATAGTGCAAGTTCGTAAACCTCGGCCATTTCATAAGCCAATTCACTGGAGCCGAGTGCAGGTGCGGGAGCCATGGTCACAGCGTGAGAGTCGGGACCCTGTAAGTCGTAGACAAGCCCAGCAGTTGGTGCTTCCCACTGCCTAGTCTTGTTGGGTGCGGAAGGGACCGAAGTGGTGAAGGCGTCGACATAACCATTGTCAATTGCCGAACGAAACGCCTTAAAGTCGTCTGCGTTCTGAATTAATCCATTACCGCTATTGTGCTCAAGGCCTTTGGTAAAGCTCATCGCAAAATTCGCACTCGCATACCGCTGTTCATCTCCATTACTCTGATGTGCAGGATGTATTCTGCCATAGGCCATCTGGCTTGCGGATTCGCGCATTTGTTTTGCTTCTTCTTGTCGATTATCAGTCATTGTTACTTCTCCATGGTTAATGGTGGTTAGTTATCCCACGCAGGTGCGAGGAATTTTGAGTATATTATTCTGGTCGAAAAGCCCTTGATTGCTTCAACACTCTGGCCTGTTCAAATTTCACCTGCCTTCCCAGGTTTCAACAAGGTTAGGCATTTCCATTCTGAATATTCCAGTTTCAAAGCATCAGCGCCTCGTATTTTGAACATACTTCAATAATGCGATCGAAGTTTACATATTTCTTAAATCGATCATCTCCTAATTGAAAACTAATAGCCGCGTTCAGCTAACAATGCACCCCAGCGGCGCCCAAAACCGTGACGCTTTTGGGCGCCGCTGGGGTGCATTGTTAGGTTTATATCATTGTATTGGTAAATTCTCTGTACCACGAAAATCCTCTCCATAACCCCACCGGTAAGTAGTAGGAAAATAAGGACGACCTCCGATCCAAACTGCATTTTTCATTAAATCTCCCAAAACAAATCCCAAGTGTTCAGGGCCTACTACTTTAGACACACAGTTTTTCAGTTCCTTATCAGCATTTTCTTTCTCTTTCTTTTTACCACCATTATAATAAGCACGGTCATGAACAACACAACATTGACGCCAAGGCAAAGTTTCCCCATGTTTGGAGTGTAAGAATTTTAATTTGGCATAAGTTGCTGACATTCCGCCGCTACATCCATCCGAATGACGTTGAGGATCAAATTTGGGTATATCTTTTATTTCACCGTAAAAGTCTCCAACATTTTTGTTCGCAATTGTATGCAGGATGTCCTTTGTAGATTTTGGTTGTTGTGAATCAAGCGCCACACTAATTGTAGAAATTGGCAAGATAGTTATTAGTAATAATGATTTTAGTGTTGAATATTTATTCATAATTTACCTCGTTTAAAAAATAAAATACATACTACATCTCAA
The DNA here is from genome assembly GCA_030618325.1 of Methylococcaceae bacterium. Classification (GTDB taxonomy): domain Bacteria; phylum Pseudomonadota; class Gammaproteobacteria; order Methylococcales; family Methylomonadaceae; genus JALSJK01. The sequence goes on from JAUXDP010000212.1 coordinate 4,084, forward strand.
GCTACAGAGATTTTTTCGTTCTATTATTTTCTTGTTGTAATTCGTATCCATGGTAATCACTTGTATAACCTAATGCCCAGGTTAACCTGGGTAAAACCCTTCCAGAGACTTGAACGAAGTCACTAAAGCTAAATGGCACATAAGCCTTTGAAGAAACAAAGGGTTTTTCCTCGGGTTGAACCTGTTGTTATGCGATACCTTCATCTTTTCCAAGCATCGGTTCTCCACGATTCCGCCAACTCGTCTCTACAGGCATGAGCCAGTGCGAGAGCCAACGGAGCTAAAGCACTCTGTGCCATTTTTGCATCTAAAGCTTTTCGAAAGGAGATCATTGCGCTCGCCACATCAGAACGCTCCACGAGGGCAAGTTCGCCCCAATATAACTCTTCGAAACGCTTCGTAGCTTTCTCGATTTCTTTAATGTCTGCCGATGTGGCAATCGTTGCGGTAACTTTCGTTGCCTCGGTATACAGCTCCAATTGCTTATCCAGATAGGGGCGTGTCGCTTCAATCCGCCTTGTCTCCGCAGTACGTTCAGCATCATTCTTTTGCGCAAGCAATTTCTGTTTCGCCGTATCTTTATATTCGTAAATGCCCCAAAAGAAAGCTGCCACTGCTAAGAGTGAGCTTATTGTCAAACCGTATTTCTCCATAGCGCTTCTTCTTTGGATGTTTTCTGCATATCGCATAACTAAATACTTATTAGGAAAATTTTCCCTGATAACCTGATATTGCCCGGCTTTTCAGGAAAGCTTTCCTGCATAATTAATTATCAAGGAACTTTTTCCTGATAAGTCGATATTAGCCGGTAAACCGGGCAAAATAAAACTAAATTGAGTCGATCAATAGATATTATATGGTTATGATTTTTTAAGGTTTATTATTGTTATACTCCAATCTCAATCAAAAAAAAATGACTCAATTGAGTCATTTTTAATATCTTTCTTTGGCATGGAAAGGATTCAGATTTAAAATACCCGAATGCATGGTTAAGTTACTACAACATCCGGGCTACTAAAATGCTTTCTGACTCAGGTAATAACAGTAGGCTCAGTTCTACCTGTGCGTTTTTTAACTTCACAAAACTGTTCAGCAAGATTAATCAAAAAGGATAATGCATCTTGAGCATCCTGATTATGCCTACTCGCATCAGCTTCAAATTTTTCCAGGTATATTCTTAATGTTGCACCTACTGTACCTGTTCCTGAAAGACGGTAGATAATCCGGGAGCCATCTTCAAAGCCAATACGTATACCTTGATTGCTGCTTACACTATTGTCAACGGGGTCTGTGTAGCTAAATTCGTCGGCATATTTCACGGTATAATTGCCAAACGACTGGCCTGGCAGTCCGGGTAACTGGTTGCGTAAATGATCGACTATGCCATTGGCAATCTCCATATCTACGGCTTCATAATCATGACGACAATAAATATCCCTGCCAAATGTTTGCCAGTGTTCATTAACAATATCTTCAACTGGCATACGTTTTCTGGCGATCAGGTTGAGCCAGAATAATACCGCCCATAAACCATCTTTTTCTCTGACATGATCGGAGC
>JAUXDP010000094.1 GCA_030618325.1 Methylococcaceae bacterium
TCCGATTCACGTACCCATCAACATTATCAGGGTCAACTCCATCACAGCCTTTTTGTTTAGCTAAATCTAAGCGAGTCTGGATGATATTTTTAACGTTGTTAGACCTGATATCTAACCAGCGTTCGCCAGGCCAGCCATCTAGTGGAAGTCCCTTGTCCGATTCACGGTATTGGTTGGCATCAATTCGCCAATCTTCATAAGAACCTGCAGAGAAATAGCAAATCACTACTTTTCCCGATGATTTTAATTTTTTGATTAAGGTTACTTGAGAGTCAAATAAATCGATATCATAAACATCGACAGCATAATCGGTATTAATTGTTCCTTGAAGCTGTATTTGCCAGGAAGAGGTAATGGGTAAGGTATTGGATTTGATTCCACTAGGGCCCGGTGGTTTTCGATGTAATGTTTTATAGATATTTAAATCCAAAGTATTAACAGATCCATCACCATTAAAATCAGCATCAGCATTGTACTTTGCATCATTTTGTTGGGTTCTATGGGTCAGTTTGTAAAGATTTAGGTCTAATGTATTGGTAATGCCATCGTTATTGAGATCTCCATCGCATTGGTTACCATAACCATCTGAATCACTATCAAGCTGATTAGGGTTTGCAATCATTAAACAGTTATCTTGATGGTCTGACACCCCATCATTATCTGAATCAATATCGGCAATAATATCTAGGGAAAATATTAGTAGCACTATTAAACAACCTACCTGGTTTAACTTATTAATCCTAAATTGGAATATCATCATGGTTTTTCTTTAAATTAGTGGTAGGTAGGCCGAAAAATAGTTCTATGCAGCTTGCCTTTGGAATGGGTGGGATGGATTGGTTGTGATTTGTCGGGGAAAGTTTGGATCCATCCCATTATTTTCATTTAGAGCTGCCGAAAAATATTTTTTCAGCAGCTTAGAAAATAAATTTATTTTTCGAAGTTTTTTCTTCTTAGACCAACTAAACCGAATAGTGCAGACCCCAAAAACCAAACTGAAGCAGGTACTGGGATAGACGAAGGTGACTCGACTGAAACATTAAAACCTGCACTATTAATGATATCTGTAGTGTTTAGAGCTACTGTTTTAGAGAAGAATGAGGAGCTATCAAGCAATGTTAGCGTTATATTTCCAGCTTGTACTCCAGTAATGCTTACTGTGGCTATCAGGCCATCTCCAATAAGTGGTTCATTGAAGAATGAATCAAAGGCAATTCCTTTCCAAGTGCTCCCATTAAGTTCTCCTTTTTTAGGGTCAAAATCCCAGCGAGAATCAACTAAAACATCATCGACTGATACATAAGAAGGGGTGCTTATGCCAAAGTCAATGGTTCCGCCAGCAAGCTCATCAAAACCTGTTGCAAAAATAGAGAACTCTAGCGTTTCACCGACTTCTAGAGACCTAGAGTCTGCGGTGAAATCAACCGTAGCAGATTGAGCCTGCATGGCTGGTATTAAGCCGATAATTAAAATTAATAATGATTGTTTTAAGTTTTTCATATTTTCCTCTTATTAAAAAGTAAAAAAGCTCAGGTTTCTACCCATCCCTTCATTGTTTTAAAATATTGAGTTAATTAGGGAAAGTGTGCAGATTTTTTTTATGTTTTAAAGCAGCAATTCTGTTACTGATTTAAAACAAGACCACTTGGCCCTGGTGGGCTTCTGTGTAAATTTTTGTAGATATTTAGATCTAGTGTGTTTATTTCTCCATCGTTATTAAAGTCAGCATTTGGGTCATATTTAGAATTACCTTCTTTGGTTCTATGAACAAGTTTGTACAAATTTAGATCCAAAGTATTCGTTTTAAAATCATTGTTTAAATCACCATCACATGGGTTACCGAAGCCGTCTCCATCTGTATCTTTTTGATCCGCATTAGCAACTAAAATACAATTATCACGTAGGTTAGCTATGCCATCATGGTCAGTATCGGCTTCTCTTCTCCAAGCAATGGCATAATCCCAATCGAAAGCAGTTTGATTGGGGCCAGTAACAACTTTGAGAATATAATCGTGATTGCTGTTTAACGCTGCCCACAGATTCTCAGTGTTTTCATTATCACTACTGGAAGATGCTACAAGTGTTGGATTACCTGTAATATCAATCAAGTTTAAGTTGAGGTCATAGAGATGGGCTGTTCCATCAAACCCTCCATTTTGTCCTTCTTTAATACTGATATTCCATACCAGAGAAACATAGAAACTTTCTTTTTCTGATCCGGTTGAAAATTTGTAGCTGGCTTCTGAATGGCTAGTGGCACCTCCAAACAAAGGATCATAATCAAACCCCGATGGATGGATGGATCCTACTCCGCTTTGAGTATCTTCTACACTGTTTTGTTCACCAGCTATTAGGATATGGTAACTGTTTGAAATATTGACTTGACCCGCACCGAAACGACTATCCAGTCCATTGGTTGTTTGGGTGCTTGCTGTAGATCTATAGTCGGTGATTTTGTTAGTACTGGCAGTTCGGTCTGCACCTGCCATTAGAACAGCTTTAATAACTTCAGAACGTTCAGCATTGTAGATTGTGTCTCCAGCTCTGTTGAAGGTCGATGATATATGTAAGTCAGTTGAAAGGGATGCATCGCTGTGTCCGGTTTCAACCAATAAAGCTGCAGCTGCAGAAATAACGGGTGTTGCGGAACTAGTGGTTGATAATGGTGCCACCAAATCAGGGCGAGTACGCCCAACCCGATAGATCGAGTCTACTGCTACAGTGCCTTGTCCATGTAGGCCATCGCTACGCCCAACGGAAACCACATTGAAAGCACTGCTCAGTAGTGCTTGGTTTTGACTGCTATTAGTTAACCCCACTACCTGAATAAACTCATCCCTTTCAATTAACCAATCTACACGACGCAGAATGTTGCGGGTAATAAGTTGTTCTTCTGGAGTTGTTCCAACCGTTCCAACCCAGCTATGATTGGCTATCCTGTAAGACGAAATAGTAGGTAAGAGGGCAGGTTTTTCGGTTTGTAAATACCCTTCCTCAAGCCAATGATCGGTAAAATAAGCATCAACCCTATCGATGCCTGGAGCAATAGAAGAACTATTGCCAAAGAAAAGCCGGGCTACGCCAGTAGCATGGCTTGAAAAGAGTCCTGTTGTTGATAGGCTGATATCGTTAAGTATTTTTCCCTGAAATTGATTGTCCAATAAGTTGGGTAACCAGGCTAGGCAAATGGGGGGTGTTTCTGGGTCGTTATCATCATCAACTAAATTACCACAGGCTTCAGCTAGTAGTACTTGTATACCACTGCCATCAGGTGGTGTTAGCCTCTGTGAATTTAGTTCTGCTTGTAACCGGGTATAGCCTATATCACTTTTCAGATCAGCATGAGCACACATACTGCAGGCAAGCATTCCTAATATATAATCTCTTAAATGCTTTATAGTCATAATAAGTTACTAATTTAAAATAAGGCCACTTGGCCCTAATCGGCTTCTGTAAACATTGAATAATATGTTTGCCAACATTCCGTATATGAAAAGATAACTTATTATTTTATTGGGACGTTGCTTTTTCATGACTCCAATCCTTGTGCTTTTGCGGGTGTGTTATTTAACATAGTTAGTTAACATGCCCGCGTCATTTGGCTACTTTTATAGCATTCTATTCTTAAGAAGATATTAGAAAATTAAATGAGATGGATTATTGTGATATTGATCACAGTCTGGCACTCATATGATATGAGTTGTTGATATTGATCTGGTTTCGATACTTTAAAATGACATGTGAGAAGATGGGGAGGGGATGCTATAAACGTAAAATTGAACTGTTATTAAATAACATCCAAAACTGACGAGCTTTTTAGTTCTACTCCGGAATTAGACAAACGGTTGGATAGACTTTTATCAAGTTTTTTTTGCCCGACTTTCTACAAAATGATGTGCCTTGTGCGAATAAGTCATGCGTGGAGAATATAAAATGGGTTTAGTTCAGAGATTTGCCAAATATTCCGAAATGATAATTAAACGGAATGATAGGAAAAAAAGATAAGGTGTGGTGTGTGGTTTTAAGATTAGAAACCGTTGTCTAATGAATGATAGAAATTTTTCTATTCTCAGGATTATCATGGAACAGTGAAATGTCCAAATCATTTGGAGTCAATAGTTTCAATAGCCCTGAATCTTGCAATTCGATCTTTGCTGACAGGATGGCTTGACATGTAATCTACCCAGTCATAATCGAAAGCATCCCCATTTTCGCATTCTTCATCAGCGATAGATGCATCTTCATTTACTGAGCCATATTCAAATTTAGCCTCAGACTCAAGTCTTTCCATAATATCCGCAAAGCGTGATGTTGGAATGCCATTTATTTGCATTTTTTCCAGGGCATAACCGTCAGCTTCCCATTCATGATCTCTGGAATACGACGAATCCATCAGGATATTGGGTAATGCCAATATCAGTTCTCCGGCAGAACTAACATCGCCTGTTATCAATACTGTCAGAACAGCTAGCCCTGAATGGCTAATGACTCTTCTTAAACTATGGCGATGTTCTACGTGACCGATTTCATGCAACAGGATGGATAATATTTCTTCATCATGTGTGGCAAGCGAAATTAACTCGTCTGTGATGACGACTGTACCATCTGGTAGAGCAAAAGCATTGGCACCAAAATATCCTCCTTTACGAAATAACAGTTTATATTTTATTTCGCTGTCATTCTCGTTGTTGGGCAATAGCTGAGTGAATTTCTTTGATAATGAACGTTGTAGTTCCATATCCAGGTCTGATTCTAAAAAGAAACGTTCATCCATGGTTTCCATTGCCCCATGACCAATGTAAATGCTTGCTTCAGCAGGCAAAGCATTGGCAGCCACCTTGCTAAACCAGGGAATCCCATAAAAATAAGTCCATGCAATAAACACCAGTATAAAGATCAATGCTGCCATGACGTACCGAGTCGAACTTTCCAGTTTATGTACCAATCCATGGCTCATCTGGTGTTCGTCAAGCCAGCTATCTAACGTTTCATGGTCGGTAGTTTCAAATACGCCACCGGATGGAAAAGTCAGTGTTCTGGCTACCTTTCCAATACGTCGTGAAAGGATTACATCTTTAATTGCTACAGGCTTAATAAGTGAAGGGTGTGCAGAGATTATGCCCTGCTCATCCAGCTCTAGCTGGAGATCATGACTTTCTGCAGTCTGTCCATCGTAATAAAGCCCTTTCAAGCCCATGACTAAAAACCAATATCCATGTCAAATATCTCGTCCATTTCTTCACCAAAAGCGTTTCCCTGCTCTTGTTCTATTGCTGTAATACTATCTAAATCGTTAATTTGTAACGCTGTACAACTTGCTGTATATCTTGCCATACGCACTTTTGCCCACGGAATTAATAAACCCATACTTAAAACGATGGCAAGGGTATTGGTTAAATATATCCACCCGACCTGAGTGCCTTCTAGATGACTGTAGAGTTGATTTTCACCAATTTTAATATTGTTATTTATCATATTGGTGCGCATAGCTTTCCAAATTCCAGATATAAAAATTAAAATAGCATAAAAAAGGACAATTCCGATTGGGATCATGAGCGATACTCCAGAAGAAAACCCATAGACTACACCTGCGCCTACCAAAAATGCCACCAAGTAAATCAGCGCTGTCATAAAATAGACTTTATAAAATCCCCATCCTCCAATACCAAATGAAGCCTTTGCTTTTCCATATTGAGTATGATCGACAATAAAACGGGTACGAAGATAATCCAGCCAGGGCATGATGGGCATAAATCCAATCAAGAAAGCTGACAATATAAAATCTTCTTTTAGAAAAAACTCACCTGCTTGTTCTCCACTAGACACCATTTGGTCCAATACACCAAAAGAATCAACCGCTGTATATAAAAGCCAGGTGAATAAGACGAGTAATCCTAGTGGCATAAGAAACACCAAATAAGATGCTTTTAAGTCTTTTAAAAAATAAAAGCGAATATTTCTATAGGCAGAATTACGCATTCGGAACGACATTGCACTGACAATAAAAAAAGGAAATAACAAACATCCTAAAGCCAGAAGACCAATACCCGCTTCGGGAAATGTTTGCCAAGCAACCCAATAAATAGCAAAAAGCATGACGGAAATAGCACGACCTTTAAGGATTTTTTTGGGGTCAGCCAGATAGGAGAAACTGCTGTTGTTAAGCACAGTATTTCCATAAAAATAACTGTTAGTACGAACTTTCGCCCAGGCTGAATAAATACCTAAAGTCATGACTGACAAACAAATATTTACTATCCAGATTTTAAAATATTCAAATCCTCTGCCGGTGAATTCAAACGGTAAAAGACGGGGTTGGGTTTGGTTATCTGTTGTTTCCATTGTTTTTCCTTGTTATCGAATTTACAGATTGTAGAGCAGATATAATTTATTTTAAGAAAATAAATTATAGTGCATTAAATTTTACTTGCCGGGTCTTATTTGGTTTCTTTAGAAATATCCCAAATTTGTCAGTACCCTAAGAAGATATCTAATGGTTGGATTTACACTTTAGTACAGTTACTCAAAGAAAGAAAAGGTGGGTCCATAGAAAAAGTGAAGGGGGCCACTTTGCTTAACGTATTTAGCCCTAAGATTTCACGGCTAGCTGAAGGAAAAACAGCAACTTCTATATCCCGAATATGACAGTTTTGCCCAATGTTGATCCCTGAAATTCTATAAACTGAAACTTTTTGAACTGAACCATCAGCTAACACTCCTTTTAGTTTTTTTAAATAGACGGCTTTGCCCGTTTTCTGTAATGACCGCAAGGTTTTTTCTGTGATGGTGCTGTATCCAGATCCAGTATCTACTAATAGAGAAGTCAAACCAGCACCTTCAATAGAACTATCGACATAAAAGTTATGGTTATTTCTGATTTGCATGGGAATGGATTGTGTTGTTTCCGCACATGTAATTGTCGAGAAAAACAATGCAAGGCAGAGTGTTATTAGTTTCATTGTATTAGCTAAATAATTAAAGGGGTAGTTATAAAATTTAGCTTATAAATTTCCTTTAACTACATACAGCGGTCTAAAAAGTATGAGTTTGTCGTTGTGATTATTGATAATGCAGATAGCATCACATTATTTTAGAAAAATTGTTGAATTAAAGCCTCTGTTTGTGAACAGAAAATTCTGCCAAATACCGGATGTCTTTGTGATATCACTGATATTTTTTTGTTTTGTTTTTTAGAAATCCTGTAAATTCATATGGTTAGAAGTTGGCTCGAAAATTACTGTAAATAATTGTTGGTTCAAAGAGATCAATTTCGTATAAATAATTATGGTGAAAATATTTATGAAAAAGAAAATTTATCAAAAACCCAAGCTGAGTATGTTAGCTGGAGCAATTAGTGTTGGGTTGTTGGCTATGGGTTATGTTGCTCAAGCCAATGCCATTACTTCTATCCCTTTTAACCCCTTAAATCACATGTTAGTGATACTGTCACAGCTAATGGTAGCGGGAGCTGGACTTATGACTTTACGGTACATAATGATACTTTTCCTGATGCCTCGGGGGGATTCTACGGCGGGAATAACATCATTGTTGATTGGGAACTACCCTATTTTTCGGATATAGGTATTTCAAATATTCAGTCGCCTTTCGGGTGGGACTACGCAATAGAAACAATTGGAGTGGTCAATCCTGGTACTGGATGGAACGGAGTAGCGGATTGGCAAACAGATGGTGACCCTTGGAAAACTTTCTTTGATGGTTTCTATGGTTCAGAAGCTACTAATCCATATAATTCAGGTACTCAAGTGTTGCATTGGTATGTCCCGGATGCGGATTTTTGTAACGATGAAGTATGTCCCCCTCAGCCAGTTGATGGGGTTTTTATTTCCCCTCAGGGGTCTTTAGACGGATTTGGTTTTACAGCAGGCTTTGCTGAAGGTCAGGCACCTTATCAAGCTTCTTGGGGGGAGGGCGAAATACAAACCGGGGACCCTGCTTTTCCAGATGGAGCCATTATTGCTTTGCCTAATTCCCCAAGTATAAACCCAGTTCCTCTTCCAGGTGCCCTGGTGTTCTTTCTGTCAGGCCTAGTTGGAGTTGTTGGATTAGGTAGAAAAAAGGCAGGACTATAAGATTGATAGTGTCAAAAAATGACCATTTAAATGTAAAAATGAAACGGGCTTTATAGCCCGTTTTTTTGGGCAGTATTTACCGACATAGTATGATTTTCGGCTATGGCAAAAATATTATTTACTTGGGAATTAGGTGTGGGTTATGGGCATTTGCTACGTTTGTTGCTTTTAGCAATAGAACTAAAGAATAGAGGTCATGATGCGGTTTTTGTACTCCGCAATTTAGAACGCGTTGAACATCTCTTCGGGAGCTATGATTTTGATGTATATCAGGCGCCACTATGGCAAGCCTCCGCAAAAGGAATGCCTGAGATTGCAAGCTATGCTGATATCCTACTTCGATATGGTTTCTTTAATGCAACAGGCTTAACTGATTTAGTTAAATCCTGGCAGAATTACTTTCGCATCCTGCAGCCAGACTTGATCATTTTTGACCACAGTCCTACTGCACTATTAGCATCGCATGATAACAATACATCAAGAATTATTTTGGGGAATGGTTTTGAAATACCACCCCAGGTTACTCCATTACCGGCAATTCGCTGGTGGAGTAATATTCCCATGAAAAGATTGCAAGATCATGAGCAGAAAGTATTAACAACAATTAATCAAGTTCAGGATAATCTAGGATGTCATCGATTAGAGTGTCCTGCTGACCTGTTTGATGTAGAGGAAATCTTTTTAGCCACATTTCTAGAATTAGACCATTACCCGCAGCGCCAAGGTGGACAATATTTAGGAATCAGTCTGAGTGCTGATATCGGCGCAGCACCTTCATGGCATATAGCTTCAGGAAAAAAGATATTTGCTTATCTGGATGCTAATTATGCGGGGTTAGATAATTTGTTGGCCTGCCTAAATGCACTGGAATGCAGCGTGATAATACATTCACCAGGTTTAAGCAGTATGAAAATCAAACAGTTTGAAAGTGCAAATATTAAATTTTCAAACCAGGCGGTCAATATTGATTTGGTCAGAAAACAATGTGACTTGGCTATTTGCCACTCAGGTGTTGGTACAGGCACTGCAATGTTACTTGCAGGGTGCCCCGTTTTGTTAATACCGACTCAACTTGAACAATACACAGTTGCAAAACGTATAGTTGAAATAGACGCAGGCTTGGTAGTGGAACCCGAACACAAGAAGGTGAATTTCAAACAGTTAATAAAAACCTTTTTTAAAGATTCGAGTTATACCGAGGCAGCCAAAACTTTTGCCCAGAAATATAGTAAATTTGATTCCCAAATAATGATAAAAGAACTAGCTGACCAATGCGAAAAACACATTAAAAAAACTGGCAGTGGGTTAATTCTGTGATTCAACATGAGGATGTTGTGATAAGATTATGATTTTCAGGTAATGAATCATGGCATGTTATCAAGAAATCACGTGTCCGACTTGTGGCAGTCACCACATCATGAAATCGGGACTGAGTACACGGGGAGTCCAACGCTATCGTTGTCAACAGCAAGATTGCGCTACCAAAACCTTCATGCTGGACTATTACTATAAAGCGTATGAACCGGGGATCAAAGAACAGATCGTCGAGATGGCAATCAATAGCAGTGGAATTCGAGATACTGCACGGGTTCTCAACATTAATAAAAACACGGTGATTAACACTTTAAAAAAAAACAGGACAGTCTTGTCCATGTGAATCCCCTGTTCCACGCTTCGAACTCACAGCCCCCTTTGGAAGTCAGGCTGGAGCTGGTTTGCGATGCAGCTGAATTGGATGAACAGTGGTCGTTTGTGGGGAAAAAGTCAAATCAACGTTGGTTGTGGCATGCGGTTGATCATGCCACCAATACGGTGCTTGCTTATGTATTTGGCCAACGCAAAGACGTTGTTTTCAAAGAGCTCAAAGCGTTACTTGCCCCGTTCAATATTAGTCATTATTACACGGATGACTGGGGTGCATATGAACGCCATATAGACCCTGAAAAGCATGCAATAGGCAAAACAAACACACAAAAGATCGAACGCAAGAACCTGAATTTTAGGACATGGATTAAACGATTAACGCGCCGAACAATCTGCTTTTCCAAGCTGGAAATAATGCATGATATTGTGATCGGCCTGTTAATCAATAAAGTGGAATTTGGGCGAGATATTCATGCTTAATCACAGGTTCGACCCACTACCAAAAAACTTAACCTTAGAAAAACTGTACCTTTACATCAGATGGAAATAATACAGGAAAAATTATTGTTGGTTAGTGAGTTTAGCTGAATAGTTTAAACAAATATAGATAAAAAATTGTACACCAAAGATTAGTGTGGCAATTAATAAGTGGATTGGTTGAGCCGCCGGAGGCATACCCAAACGGTCAAGAGTCACACCTGCAAGAATTGCTGAAATAATTAGAGTAATAAGGCCGATCGCAAAAGGAAATAAGAGATGGTCTTTTGGTAATCCATTATAGATTTTCCAAACTATCCAGGCATTAGTAAACAGAATAATGGCGGAAAAAGAGCGGTGGATATAAAAAATTATCGGAAAGCTATCTCGCCAGTGTAGCCGTTCTATATAGCCATGATTATTCGCTATCAGATCGACCGCTTCTCTCACCTGAGTACCCATGGCTACTTGTAGTAAGGTAAGACCCAT
>JAUXDP010000051.1 GCA_030618325.1 Methylococcaceae bacterium
AAAAAACCAAACAATTCGACCCAGCAGTTGTTGATGTGTTTACAAATAATTATGCCGAAATAATTGCCATTCGTAATCAATTTAAAGATTGATTGTTTTGGGAATTAAAAAGTTTTATTCATAAGATAATTGTAATGTCACCCCGCCCAACAACTATTTTAATTACTTCTGTTGCTGGGAGCAGGGTGTGGCGGTTTTTAGAATGCATTGATTGATGTGTGGCGAGTATAGGATACCGTTTACTATTGGAAAAATGAAAATAAGAATAATTTTTCTATTAGGTATATGTGTTGTACCTCTAGTGAACCACGCGGATTCTTCTCTGTACCAGGATCTAACGCTTGAACAATGTATTCATACAGCGTTAAAAAAACATCAGACCTTACAGATTTCAGATGCGGCAGTATTGATGGCTGAAGCCCAGTATCAGCAGGCGATGTCAGCTTACTGGCCGCAATTATCGGTTGATGTTAGTGCAAATAGAGCAGATCAGGATCGTACTTTTTCTGTACAAGGAGCCGTAGAACTCCCAAGCGATCTTTCCGGCGCGTTATCTCAGATCAGTGCAAAGCCTATTAACTCGATCCCTTTGGATATGGATGTTAAGCTTTATGATCGTGATTTATTAACAACATCCATAAACTTGACGTACCCTGTTTTTACCGGAGGTAAAAGAGGTGCAGTAGTTGGTCAGGCAGAGAAAGGTATTAAAATTGCTGAACAAGGGCAACGTAAATCAAAATTGGATGTCATTCGCGATGTAAAGCGTTTTTATTACGGTGCACAATTTGCTTTGCAAATGGAACAGCTAACTTCGGATTCACTGGAGCGATTTCAGGTGATTGAAGAGCTTACAGAAATACTATATCAAAACGGGTCGTTAAAAGTAAAAAAAACGGATTATTTGCGTACAAAAACAACAACTGCACTCACTCGGGCTATGCTTCATGAAGCACAATATGCCAGGGAGTTGGCTCATAATGCTTTAGGCAACGCCATGGGACTAGACTGGACAGGTCAAGTAACATTGACTCCAGATGAGCAACCTTTGCCACTTCATGAAGACTTACAAACATTAGTTGATAACGCGCATAAATTTAACCCTGATATTCAACAACTCAGTTTGGCTGTTCTCGCTTCCGGTGACAAAATTACCGAAGCACGTAGTGGCTACTATCCTATCCTGGGTTTTCAAGCTTCTTCTCATAAAGTTTGGAATGATTTCGATGGTGGTTTGGTTAATTCTGATAATCGGGAGGGTTGGACCATTGGTGTTGAGCTAAAATGGAATCTCTTCGATGGTTTTCGTACTTCCGGCAAAGTTGATCATGCCAAAGCCACATTACGACAACTTGAGAGTCAAAAAATATTGCTAAACCAAGCAATGGCATTGCAAATCAAGAAACAGTTTTTACGGCTAAAAAGTGCCAGCAAGCAAATCGAGGCCACCACGAGTGCCCTCAAATATGCCAGGCAAAACCGCAAGCTTCATATTCGAGCCTATCGAGAAGAGATGGTTGAAACCAAGGATGTGATAGAGTCACAAATTGTTGAAGCTTTTTCTCATGGCTCCCTGTATCGGTCACGCCATAATCTTAATATGGCCTTGGTTTCACTAGAATACCATGTTGGAAAAAATATACAGGCTGTCGAGTGATGGTGGTTTTAGGAAGAAAAGCATTGCTACTAATCATATCATTGATTCCGGGAATAGTATTATCAGATACAGCAACTATTGATACCTGGCCTGTATTTAAAATTGGCTTTCATGTCAATTCATTCCCAGATTTAACTCTGTCAGATTCAAAGCACACCTTAGATTTCTTAACCGAAGAATTAGGAAAATTTTCTAAATTAAAAGTTTCTAATATTGCGTATAGTGATATTAGAAAAATGCGTGATGATTTTCAACTGGGTGTGTTCAATTTTGTAATCTTACCGCCATTAACAATAATCAAACATTATAATACTGAGTTGCTACGTGGAGGGATCAACGCAACTGCAAGTAATCATTCGTTGGATGCGCTTCAGCTAATCACTCGAAAAAATAGTGGAATAGATAGTATTAGTGCTTTGCAAGGCAAGCGAGTGAGTTTGCTTGAAAATGGAAGTTTTTCAGAGTTTTATTTGGAAACATTGGTTTCTCGAATTTCAAACATAGAGATGTCTCATTTTTTTTCCAATATTGATAAACAAAAAAAATCACAGCGTCTAATTTTTAAATTGTTTTTCAACCAAACTGACGCTATTGTGGTCTATAGAAGTCAATGTTCGCTTGCCATTGAGATGAATCCACAAATTGGCAAGGAGTTTCAAGTGATAAAGCAGTTGGAGAATATTCCAAGAGGGATTGGCTTTTTTCACAAAGATGTTAGTGAAAAAATACGTGAGTACATTATTCTACAAGTACTTAAATTTCAAGATAGTGTTCGAGGCCAACAGTTACTTGAGATTTTGAAGGCAGATCAATTTAAACGCTCATATCTATCCGACTTACAAGCGGTCAATGATTTGTTTTTTGACAACAGACACACCAAATAAGGCAATAAGTTGCTTTTTTAAAGGTGCGAAAATCTTACTCAGCGTTGGAATCATGAGGAGCGTTAGACTTGTTGCTAAGGTTGGTATATGCTTACACGTTACTTTAAATAGTTATTCCTAATATCTAGTGGAAAATTTCAAGCTAATCTTTATCTCACAATTCGCTGTTATATTGTTGGGGTTTTGCTCGAACTGTTTTGGGTCTGAGTTAAAAATACCTCATCATACAGGGCTAAATGTTGGTGTCTATAGACCCTCACTAAATAGTTTTGTTGATTTAAAGGATATGGAAATATCGTTTAACTATTGGTTAAAGGAGGTGACGCGTGATTTAGGTTTGGAAACGACAGAAACTCGCTTTTATGAAAAATATCAGGATTTAAGTGCTGCATTTGAACGGGGTGATGTTGATATGTTTATTGTTCCTCCTCTAGCTGTAGTTATGTACTTTAACAAAGAACTGATTGCAGAAGGATTCTATGGTAAAGGCGAGAACAATAAAGGTGATGCTTTATTGCTATTAGTGCGAGCTGAAAATGTTGGCAGTATCAGCGATATGATTGGGAAAAAATTGATGCTACCCAAATATGACAAGTTGGCTGAAATTTTTCTAGAAATGACGACATTGGAAACTTACCAAAAAAATTATAACCAGGTTTTTTCTAAAATTGAAACAGCTACAAAAGCAAACCGCATTATTCTGAGTTTATTTTTTGGAGCATCTGATGTTGCTCTTATCTATAAAAGTAGTTTCGATGTGATGGTGGAAATGAATGCCCAGATAAAATCACGGATCAAAATTATAAAATCGTTTCCTGTTCTGTCAAAAAATATGGCATTTATGCATAAGGATTATCCCAATAGAAGGTACATAATTGATCATCTCAAAGAGTTTACTAATCACCCAAGAGGCCAACAAATTATGGATATATATCAAACTGCAAAAATTGGAGTCTCGACTGTAAATATGCTTGAACCCTTTGATCAGTTCTATCAGCAGTATTTGTCCTTGAGTCTAGAAAACTCATTGGGCAACTGATTTTATCCGGTGAAATATATTTTCTGTCAAAAGCCTATGCTATAGCATTAAACTTTTTTATAATCAGCGCACACGTTATTAACCCTACAACCCTGTTTGAGCAAAGTATAAGACAGGATCTTACCTAACATAATAGGTGTTTTTTAAAGAGGAAGATAGTTTAGGAAAGTGATGAGAAATGGATGGAGGGAAAAAGAGTGCAACGTTATTTTTTTCGAGAAATTTTAATTGTATTTAATATTTTTTTATTGTTCTCTGCCTCTTCAAAAGCGGACCAGTATTCCACTCATTTCATTTTTTTGCGAGATGGACTTGTTGAACTGAAAAAGTCAGAAAAGCAAATTGCAGTTGATGTCTGGAATGAATGGTTGGCACAGAACGGGAATTACAACCTTTCCACAACTGTGGTCTCAACAATGAAGGATTTTCTCAAAAGGATAAAACATGAAAAAGTTGATTTAGCCTTGTTGGATGGATCTAATTTTATCAAATATTACCCTGAGTTAAAATCTGAATTAAAGGGTGATGTATGGGCAGTGCAACGAGCTGTGAATGCCTATGAAGAATTTGTGGTGCTGACTCGGGCAGGAGGTAAAGCAACTGATTTGAGCAAATTAGAAGGTACAACGTTGTCTCTATATTCAGAGTATAAGTTACTAAAAATGTATCTTGATTATCTTGTTATGAAAACTGCACGTACTTCGACAGATAATTACTTCAAGGTTGTTCGAAAAGCTAAAACAGAATCTAACTCCATATTGGACGTTTTTTTTGGATATAGCGATGTTTGCCTTGTGGCAAAGCATGTTCTTGATAATGCCATAGAGATGAACCCCGCGATTAGAGATAAAGTAAAAATCATCCACCGTTCCGGAGAAATATTTACTCCCGCAATTTACTTTGCTTTAGATGGTGCATCAGAGATGACGCAAACCAGATTTAATGATGCTGTATTTAAGCTTCACAACACTATTCGTGGACAACAACTCATGGATTTAATTGGCATACATGCCATTAATAAAATTCAACAGAAAAAGCTCTATCTTATGCTAAAAATTAACTCCCAATTACAGCAGCTAAAGTTCAAATAAGCGTGCAGGGTAAGAGACATAATAAAATATTTTTCAGGGTCTTTGCTCTTTTTTCTGGGTTTGTATTAGTAGTTGTTTTAATAATTGGTTTTATGGTAATCCCTCTGCAAAAAAAATCTTTACAGGAAATTATGTATGCCCAGGCTATTTCAGTTTCCAGATCAATTGTCCAGGCGTGTTCTGATGCTATGTTGAATCGTGATTTTGGTTTTATTGTAGAACATAATTTACAAGTATTGAAAAACAATAACAGTATTCATTATGTTCTAATCTCACCTTTGCGTGGGAAGAAAATCATGATTGAACCCGCAAGCTGGAACATAAATGACAATCCTGATCCTTTATTCTCCAAGATGGAAAATAATCAAGAAATTTACCAGTTTCTTAATAATCATTTTGTAGCATCAAAAGTTTATCATTTTACTTATCCAATAAATTTTTCTGGTATTGAGTGGGGGTGGATTCATATCGGTTTTTCAACTTGGAAATACGACCAACATATTAGGGAAATGGGTCACCAGGTCATCTATATTATTGGTATCTCACTTGCATTGATTTTGTTATTTGGCTATTTTTTCGCCCAGTGGATTACGCAACCATTATTTACATTAAGTGATTTAGCTACTCAAGTTACTGCCGGAAATTTAAATGTTAAAGCAGAGTTGAATCGTGATGATGAAATAGGGAATCTGTTTACAAGGTTTAATCAGATGGTAGCTGCGCTGAAACAAGCCAAAGAAAATTTAGAGAATTATAATCAACAATTGAAACGAGAAGTAAGTAGCCGGACCAGCGAGTTGGATGAATTAAACAGGAATCTGGATCAGCGTGTTAAATCAGAAATTACTCGACGTAGAGAGCAGGAGCAATTATTGATCCACCAGTCCCGACTGGCAGCTATTGGTGAAATGGTAGGATCTATCGCCCACCAATGGAGGCAGCCATTAAATGCTTTAGGCTTGGTGTTACAAAATATGCAATTAAACTATTGGCAAGGCAAGCTGGATGATAATGCAATCAAACGAAGCATGGGAAAATCTGAGCGTTTGATAAACAAAATGTCTTCAACTATTGATGATTTTCGTAATTTTTACAAACCAAATAAGCAACAAGAATATTTTGATCTTTGTCTATCTATTCAGTCTGTTATTGAGTTGATAGAGGCTTCATTAAGAAATAATGCAATAGATATTGAATTTTGCTGTGACGAGAAGATTGAGGTTTTAGGATATACCGGCGAATTTTCTCAAGTAATTCTAAATTTAATAAACAATGCTAAAGATGTTTTGCTTGAATATCGACCAGAATATCCTCAAATTACCATTGAAATCAGCAGGAAACAAGACAAGACAATCATTGCAATAGCAGATAATGGTGGTGGAATTAAGCAGCAACATTTACATAAAATTTTTGACCCGTATTTTACCACGAAGGATGTGAGTGAAGGGATTGGAATAGGTTTGTATATGTCAAAGATGATTGTTGAAAAAAATATGAATGGAAAATTGTATGCACTAAACGATAAGGAGGGGGCAACTTTTGTTATTGAGTTGTTGGCAATACCAAATACAGGAAAATTGGCCGGAAAATAAAAGTATTACCTGTTCTGTAGGTGATATTTCATATATCCGGCGCTGATTTTTCTTGCTCGATAGACTTGCTTGGGGTTATGAGTTCAGCTTTGTATTGGCTTGATTCTTTTTGCTGATTTCGGCAATTACCGCATCCAGAGAACCATTGCGCCTAATCATGTCGCTAATGGTATTTCGATTAGTAATGACCATGCTAATGCCTTCAATTTTTATATCATAAACTTTCCATTTTTCTTTTCGGAAAGCCATGTAATAATCAACATTTACCGGCGGTTTCCCTTGCTGCAGAATTTGGGTTTTTATCTTGGTTTTTTTTGCTCCTTCCTTCAATTTGGACGGGAGGAAATTGACTGACCAGTCCTTAAACTGGGTGGAAAATGCAGATGCGTATGTCCTTACCTGTAAGTCTCTAAATTCGTAAGTGAATTTTTGTTTCTGTTCTTTAGTAGCTGTGCGCCAGTGTTTTCCCAGAACCAATGCGGCCATGCGGAATGCATCAACATGAGGGAACACTTCCCGTTTAACAAATTCGGTAACTCGTTGTGGGTCTTTTCCAAAACTAGGATCTTGAAGTTTGTCCTTGAGTTTGGTGGATAATTCTTCAATGATTTGCTGGGGAATAGACAGGTCGCTCGCAAATGAAGGGGATGCAAAACCCAGCATAAGGCTGAAGACTAAAAAATAAACAGGCTGTAATGATGTTTGTGCATTGGTTTTCATAAGTACTCCTCTGTGCTGTGTCACACATTTTTCAAAGGATAACTTTCCAGTTAATCAGGTAAAGCATATCCTTGATACAATAGGCTATTTTAATATCATATCTAATATGTCTTATACTAACATTAATTTTCCAGTCATAAGAAAAAGAAGGTTGCGTTGTAACGATTTTTCCCGTCGATTGGTGCGTGAATCAATGTTGTCAATTAATGATTTGATTTTCCCTATGTTTGTTATCGAAGGCCAGGAGAAAAAAGAAACCATCGCTTCAATGCCAGGTATTCAAAGGCTGTCTCAGGATTTGTTGCTTGAGGAAGCTAAGGAAATTCATCAGCTTGGAATCCCTGCTATTGCCTTATTTCCTGTCATTTCTGGTGATAAAAAATCGGATGATGCGAAAGAGGCTTTTAATTCTAATGGTTTGATTCAGACTACTGTGCGTCGTTTGAAGCAGGAGTGCCCTGAACTGGGTGTAATAACTGACGTTGCATTGGATCCTTATACTTCGCATGGTCAAGATGGTCTGATTGATGCCTCAGGCTATGTTGTAAACGATCAAACGATTGAAGTATTAGTTAAACAGGCTGTATCTCATGCAGAGGCGGGAGCAGATATCGTGGCGCCTTCTGATATGATGGATGGACGCATTGGCGCTATTCGTGAGTTACTGGAACAGGAAGGTCACATCAATACCCTTATTTTGGCATATTCTGCAAAATATGCTTCCAGTTTTTACGGCCCGTTTCGTGACGCTGTCGGTTCTTCAGGAAATTTGGCTGGAGCAGATAAATACAGTTATCAAATGGACCCGGCGAATTCTGATGAGGCTTTGCACGAAGTGCAACTAGATATTCAGGAAGGGGCTGACATGGTGATGGTAAAGCCAGGGATGCCATACCTGGATATTATAAGAAGAGTTAAAACAGAATTTGGCGTGCCAACATTCGCTTATCAGGTAAGTGGCGAATACGCCATGCTGAAGGCTGCATCTGATAATGGTTGGCTGGATGAAAAAGCTACAGTTATGGAGTCTTTACTGGCCTTTAAGCGCGCTGGGTGCGATGCTATTTTAACCTACTATGCCAAGTCGGTTGCCCAATGGTTGAGGGAGGCATAGTGAAAAATTCAAATCCAGACCAATATGCTGTGTTCGGTTCTCCGATAAAACATAGTAAATCTCCTGGTATTCATAAACAATTTGCAATACAGACAGGCCAAAATTTAGTTTACACAGCGCAAGAAGTTTCAGCAGAAGATTTTCCTAATGCAGTAGATGGTTTTTTTGCAAAAGGAGGGAAAGGCTTAAATTGTACAGTGCCGTTGAAAGAATTAGCTTGGCAGTATGCAGATTTTAGATCAGAACGTGCGGAACGAAGTAGGGCCGTTAATACTTTGATTTTGCAGGATGATGGCTCAATTCTTGGGGAAAATACCGATGGTATTGGTTTGGTAACTGATTTGGTTGCTAATCAAGGAGTTAGCCTCAAGGACAGTAGCATATTAATTCTGGGTGCTGGAGGTGCAAGCAGAGGAATTATCGGTCCGATTCTAAGCCTGTTACCCGATAATGTCGTGATTGCTAATCGAACGGTTATTAAGGCCATTAATTTAGCAGAGGAATTTATTGGATTAGGCTCGATAAAGGGTTGTGGCTTCGATGCCTTGGCTGGGCAAAAATTTTCTTTGGTTTTAAATGCAACTTCTGCGAGCTTAACTAACCAGTTGCCGCCATTACCTGAAGGGTTACTGGCAGAAAATGGAGTTTGCTATGATTTGGCTTATGGCGATGAGCCCACCGCCTTTGTCCGGTGGGGTCAGGCCAATCATGCTGAAAAAAGCCTTGATGGTTTGGGGATGTTGGTTGAGCAGGCCGCAGAAGCGTTTTATCTTTGGAGAGGAGTACGACCAGATACGCTGCCAGTTATAAATTCCTTTAAAACCTAAGGGCACCTCTAATAATTACTTCATAAAGCCATGAAAAATATTGCTATTATCGGGGGCGGCCCTGCTGCAAGCACACTTGCTATTTTGTTGTGTAGAGGCGGGTGCAATGTTGTAATGTACTTTTCCCCAGAACAGGCACCTGTTCTAGTAGGTGAATCTCTGGTACCGATGATTATTCCCATGTTGCAGGATCTTGGAGTGGAGCAAGAAGTTGCTGACTACAGCCGCTATAAACCGGGTGCTTGTTTTTCTTTCAATGCTAATGAAATATTTTCCTTTTTGTTTAGCGACAATCCCAGCGATTTACCAAGTTACGCATATAATGTCCCGCGGAAAGACTTTAATGCGACTTTACGAAATGCTGCAAAGAAGGCGGGTGCATTACTTATTGAGCAAAAAGTTGAGTTAAAAGGGTTGCCAGATGAAGACGCCGTTCAAATGGATGCAGCCTCTTTACAAGCTGCTGCCGAATGTTGGGATTCAGCTAAACCTGATCTTATTGTTGACGCAACCGGCAGGGTTCGTTTAATTAATAAGCTCCTAAATATACCCGCTGAAGATGGACCAAGAAAGGATATTGCTTTATTTGCCCATGTTGATCAAACTCAACTGGTTGATAAAGGATATGTACACAATGACCGTTTGGATCAGGGATGGGGCTGGCGAATTCCTTTGCCAGGCAAAGTTTCCTTAGGGTTTGTTGTTCCTGCAGGCTATGCTGAACAGGCTGGTAGCACGCCTGAAGAGCAATATGATAAATTATTGCAGAGCGATCAGGTACTCAAGGTTATTGCTAAAGATTCTAAGCGTATCACACAAGTGATGCGCTTTGATAACTACCAATCCTTGTCGTCCCGTTTAAAGGGCAACAATTGGGTGCTTTTGGGAGATTCGGGAGGATTCGTTGATCCGGTATTTTCAAGTGGAATGCTAATCGCGATGGATAGCGCATACCAACTAGCTGATACGGTGCTAAAAAGAAAGCCGATGGCTGACTATGAAAAAGCCATCAAAGCACACCTTGAAGCCTGGTTTGAAATTGTCGGTTATTATTATAATGGTAGATTGATGACCAGCTTTAAGGTCGGTGAAGAGTTTAAGGAGGGGCCGGTGGGGAAGTTGATGGTGCCTTGGATTACAAAACACATGAGCCGTATATTTAGTGGTGCCGCTGCTACCCGAAAGGTTAGTCTTAATTTGTTGCGTATTCTGGTAAAATATGGCTTGCGTGATGAAGACCCGAAGTATTTTTCGGTCAAGTAAGATTGTTAGCACAGGCATGTAGTATGGATGAAATCGACCTTTCTCAGTTTATTGACAAAAATCATAAGTCACTTCTTATGGTGCTTGACCTTATTCCAATCCCTGCTTTTATAAAAGATACACAAGGTAACTATTTATCTTGTAATACTAGCTTTGAGAATGTTTCTGGCTTTACTCGGCAACAACTATTAGAAATGAGTGCGGATGAATTGTGGGGAAAATCACAAGCAGAGATTTTTTTGGCGAAAGACAAAGAATTGTTTGATAACCCTGGCTTACAAATATATGAATCAAAGTTCACCAATTTGGAAGGAGTTGAATACATTCTTCAGTTTCACAAAACTACTTTTACTAATTCAGAAAAAGAAGTGTCTGGATTACTTGGGGTTATATTCGATTTAACAAAAATAAAACAATTGGAGCAATCCTTATTTAAGCTATCCCAAATTGATGAATTGACTCAAATTCTAAATCGGCGTGCTGGACTTGATCAAATGGAAAAAGTATTAAAAGATAGCGCCAGAAAAAATAAAGTATTTTCTATTGTACTAATAGATATTGATCATTTTAAAAAACTCAATGATACCTATGGCCATTCTGCCGGAGATTTGGTGTTAAAAACAGTAGCTGAAGATTTAACTACCCTATTACGAGAAACTGATATATTTTTTCGTTATGGAGGAGAAGAGTTTGTTATTTGTATGCCCGAAACCTCACTTAGTAAAATGAAGGGCATTACTGAACGGCTTCTTACTAAGATTGATTCTAAAAATATATTAACCCCAAATGGTGATAGTTTGCATATTACTTTGAGTATGGGGCTAGCAGTATTTCCTAAACATGGCAATAATCTTGAACAATTAATAGAAGCAAGTGATCAAGCGATGTATGTCGCTAAAAATAGTGGTCGTAATTGTATTAGAGTGGCATAAAGGATGGCAAGTATTAAATGCTGTAGTAGAAAAATATGGCACTTAGGGTAACTTTGATGCAGACAGAATATTTATCCTCCAAGCTGCCTAAAATTTTATGAATATACATTTATTTCTTAATGTCTGATCACAACCAACCTTCCCACTTAACCCAAAATAACTATTCTGCGGAGGAAATTAGTTGTGCACTTTGTTTGTTTCTACAAGAAAACATACTTGCTCCAGACGTCGAAGTAACCCCAGATACCGAACTTGCCATTATCGGCGTGGATTCATTTTCCCTGATGGAGATTATTCTTTTTATTGAACGCCGTTTTGGGTTGATTTTGCCGCCAGAATCCCTAACACCAGAGAATACCACATCAGTTTTAAATCTAAGTTTGTGCTGTGTTAATTCGATGACAAGCTAGGCACAGAAAACCATGTCTTTCCCCACAGAGTTTCCCTTAAACGGGATTGATCATTTTTTGCATCAACTCGACCCCGTACTGTTCCAAGCCAGTGGCAAGGGTAATGTGTGTTCTTTTGTTGTAGAAGTAGAGGGACATCTGACGGCATTGGCTTTGCATGAATACTTATCTCCCCAGCCTACTTATCAATGGATAACTAGATTACGGTTGCGGCGGGGAAGATTGTTTAAGCTGGCTCGTTGGTCTGTTGATGTTTCTGCTAATTGCCCTAGTATTCAAGAACATGAACTTTCGGTAACGGGTGAGCCTCCGGATTCTTTATTGAATCCCCTCATCAATCCTGAGCAGGAATCATCATTCAGAACTGATGTGATATTAACAGCAAGTCAAACAACTATTATTGTTTTCTCATGGCATCATGCCCTTATGGATGCCCATGGCGCGGAAACCTTTATTCAACATCTTTGTTCTCCAAAACCCACCGACAATTCAGAGTGGGTAAAGAATATAAAACCTCGCTGTGAACACTCAATCAAGGAACGTCTAAAGATGGTACGTGGAATGAAGGTGTATTTGTATGACGCATGCAGACTCCCTATTTTATCACTTTATCAACCTAAACCTGCTGCTCCTACATTACGCCACCGTGTGTTAAAACTTAATGAAATTGAAACTCAGAAGGTTGTCGAAACAGCAAGACAACAGGGAGCAGGATTTCTTGTGAGCGCTTTTTATCTGGCAGCGACAGCCCGGGCAGTAGCCTATATCCAAAGCCAGCGCGGACCTTTGCAAGGTGATGTTCTGGTTCCTGTGCCGCAAGATCGGCGCAAACGAGGTGCTCATGAATCCTTGGTCGGCAATCAGGTGACGTTTATTTTCTATCGTATCCCACAAGCAGCACTAAATAGTATTAAAGAATGTACCACGGAACTGGTACAACAAATTACCAAGCTTATGCGTTCGGAAGCTCCCGAAGGTTATCTGGCCATGATTGGATTAATACAACGGCTACCGAGCGGGTTTTATCGCTGGTTGTTAAAATCACCCACTCGCGGTTTGATGGCCAGTTTTTTCTATTCAGATACTGGAGACTCACTTAGCGATTTTAAGACATTTTACAATCGACAGGTTGTCAATGCCATACACTATCCACCGAACGCCTATCCACCCGGCGTCACCTTTATCTTCACACGAGTCCAGGGCGCTTTACAGATTACCGTTAGCTATATGGAAGAAGTGTTGGATAATGAAGAGATTGAAATGCTAGTTCAACATTTAAAATCAGATTTACTTAGCTGATTTTTATGAATATCGATGTGGTTGTTATTGGTGGAGGGGCTGCCGGTATAGCCGCATCAGTTTCGGCTGCAGAATCTGGTATGAAAGTGATGCTGATCGAGCGCTATGGATTCTTGGGTGGATTGGCGACAGCAGCAATGGTGGGAACTATCTGTGGTCTTTATTATAGGGGTGGCAAGACTCCAAAATTTGCGGTACACGGATTCGCAAAATCGTTTGCTGAAGGCGTCGCCCACAGAAGTGGCACACAGGCTCAGTGTTATGCTGCAGGTCTTCGTTTTCTGCCCTATGAGCCGGTTGCATTCAAAGAGGAAGCTACAGAAATACTTTGCCAAGCTGGAGTGGAAATATTATTAAGTACAGCGCTTGATGACATTACGATAGAAAACTTCAACATTCAGGAAATTATCGCCTGTACACAAGATGGTAAAATTACTATTCAGACTGGTGCAGTTGTGGATTGCACAGGGGATGCGCTGGTTTCAAAATTGGCAGGAATGGAACTGATTGAAGAACAAATTTATCAGTCGGGTGCTTTTGTATTTCGGGTGGCTGGTTTTCCAGCTATGCAATCTTATACCTTGGGATTAAATTTACTACGTTGGATCAAGAAGGGTGTACATGCTCAGATGTTACATCCAGACTGTGATCGTTTATCTATTGTTCCTGGTACGCTTAGAGAGGGAGTTGCTTTTATGAAGCTGGGAATGCCGTTTGTTTCTGAGCAAAATATCAAAGCTGAACCCGACTATGAACACCTGGCTCGTTCCCGAGCCAGGGAAATTATCCAGTTTCTCAAGGAGACTGATGAGTCTTTAAAGTCACTTTCCATTACTTCTATGGCAGCCCAGGTCGGTATTCGCTCTGGACGAAGACCCGTCGGACAAATCGTACTGAATGAAAATGATGTACTAGAGTGTAAAAAACCTGCAGATGGTGTTGCTATCGGTGCGTGGCCGGTAGAATACTGGAGTAAAGAACGGTTGCCAGAGATGAAATATTTTGATGCAAATGATCACTATGAAATTTCAGCAGGTGCCTTAGTTTCTTCCGGACTGGAAAATCTGTTTTTTGCTGGTCGCGGGCTATCGGC
>JAUXDP010000250.1 GCA_030618325.1 Methylococcaceae bacterium
ATTCTGGGTTTCTTTCAATTAGACCTTTAATATGGTTAAGGTCTTCTTGTACTTTATATATCTGTTTATGTTCATCTTCGTCTAGCAATACACCCGAATTCACCTTTTCCTTAAATGCCAAAGCAATTGGTAATCGTTGCGTATTAAACCGCTCCAACAATACTTGTATTAACCCTATGTCTTTATTTTTTTTATTCATAAATTAAAAACCTACAATATTACATTAAAAGAATTCTAAACCCTCAAGTAGAATAATCAGGTCTAATTATGTCAATAACTTGTGTTACATAGCAATTATAAATTTGATTCAGCAAGGATCTAAATATGACGACTCACAAATCAATTACTGCATTACTGCATTACTGCATTAAAACTGTTTAGTTTTGCTCTGCTCTGCTCTGTTAACATTCTTTAGGTATCCCAGTTTCAGTTTGGACCAAGACAACACCCAGAAAATATCGCGAATTGTGAAATTGGCATGAAATGATAATTTAAAACCCATTCGATTTATGATGTAATAATAATTATTCATAGGGTTCATCCGTATTGGAAATGATACTGCATAAAACAGGTCATACACTGATAATTTAGGAACGCGCTTATATCTAACCAATTTGGCAAACACTTTAGGAAAATTAAACATGAAAAAGTTAAAAACCAAGCTTTTGGCAGTTGCCATCGGTCTGGCTATCGGTTTACCCGCTCAATCAGAAACCCTGTTTCAAGACAAGTTTTTGGGTAACCCTGGTTTTAGCGATCAAGACGAATATAACGGACTCAAGTTGGCAGCTAATGACAGTATTACTCCTGATATTAAATCTTCAACAACTGAAGATGCCTCATCTACAAACAATGGTCAACCATCATTGGCTGAAATGTCCCAAAAAGCAAATAACCCTTTATCTGATGTCTGGATAGGACTAGTTCAAAATGATTACTCAATTATTAATGGTGATGCTGTCAACGGAGACAGAAAAGTTAATTCCCTCAAAATACAGCCTGTTATGCCTATACCTTTATTTAACGGCAAATGGAATTTAATTATTAGACCCATTTTTAACATTTTAAGTCTGCCAGTTAAAAGTAGTGCTGGCAGTTTGCTTTCAGCTTCACCCAGCGACATCCGGTCTGATTCTGGCTTAGGAGCCTTAGCCAGTGACCCTTATGGTCGTTCATGGGGTATGGGAGATCCCGTATTACTGACTTTATTAGGCCCTAATAGAAATGATGGTTTTATCTGGGGTGCTGGTATCAGCCAGATTTTCCCATTAGCCACTGATGATATTTTCGGCCAGGGTAAATATCAAATTGGACCGGCAGCTCTTGCAGTTTCACTTGGCAATGAATCTGGCGGACTTGGACTTAAAAACTGGAACATTGGTGTTTTAGCTCAACAATGGTGGTCAGTTGCAGGCGATCATAATCGTGCAGATACCAGTCATATGAATATTCAGTACTTTATTAACTGGCGTTTAAACGAAACATCGTTAATTGGTATGACACCCAATATCACTGTTAACTGGGAAGCTGATAGCGGACAACAGGTTTCATTTCCAGTTGGCCTAGGTTATATAGGCATGTTCAAATTAGGTCCAATGCCTGTGAAATGGGGGATAGAAGTGCAAAAATATATTGTAAGTCCAAATAATGTTGGTATGGACTGGAATATAAAATTCTTTATTGCACCAATAACACTAAACCCATTCAAGTAAACTACCTTCCAAACCAAAATTGTTAGACTACTAGCACTAAGCCAATGCATTGGTACGACAATTTTTTTGGGAATAGCAAGTTTTAACTACCTACCCGTCCGCTTTCGGCGGAGTAATTTATTGAATTCAGATTAATTGGAATCAGACAATGAACAAAACCTTTACAGTTTCAATTGCTTTTCTTATTTTCTCATTATTATCGGGTTGCGGAAATCAGCAAGAACAGAAAAAAGAAGTCATCCGACCGGTACGCGCCATAAAACTAAGTGACGCAAGTATTTTGATTGATGACATCTACCCCGGAAGAGCTAAAGCAGTACAGGAGGTTGATTTTTCTTTTCGTGTATCCGGCCCGATGGTTGAATTACCTGTCGATATTGGCGACAAAGTAAAAACAGGTGATCTACTCGGGCGGCTAGATCCACGTGACTTTAAAGTCGCACTGGATAATGTCAAAGGCCAATTGAGCAGAGCCAGAGCCGCTTATGCCAGAGCTAACAGAGACTACAACCGTTTCCTTGAGATTCAAAAAGAAAACGTCGGCTATATCAGCCAAAGCAGAGTGGATATGGCTAGAGCTGTTAGGGATGAGGCAAATGCTAACGTTAGGTCACTTTTAGCGACGGTAAAAAGCGCCGATGACCGTTTAAGATACACGCATCTTAAAGCCACCTTTAGCGGCACTGTCGTGGCAAAATATGTCGAAAAGGATGAATTTGTCAATGCAAGAGTTCCAGTGATTCGTGTATTGGATAGCTCTCAGATAGAAATGATAGCGAATGTACCAGAAAGTAAGATATCCCTTGTGCAATATGTCACTGCAATTAATGTACGCTTTGATGCCTTTCCTGAGCGGGATATCGTGGCTAAAATTAAGGAGGTGGGTACCGAAGCTTCACGCACCACCCGAACTTATCCTGTTACATTGATCATGGAACAACCCACTGATTTCAAAATCCTACCCGGTATGGCAGGTAAAGCGTATCCCCAGTTAAGCCAAGCTGCTGACAGTGGTTCTGAGATAACTCTCACCATTCCCGTTACCGCTGTTTTCTCGCCTACTCCAGATGATAAAAGCTATGTATGGATAGTTAATGAGGACAGCATGACCATCAGTCGCCGTGAAGTTACTCTGGGTTACCTAGGTAATCAGGGCATCCTTGTGAAAGCAGGTGTTAAAGCGGGAGAGTGGGTTGTGACCGCCGGGGTAAGTTTTTTGCATGAGGGGCAGAAAATCAAGCTACTTCAAGAGGGGAGCTAATAATGAGTCTGCCTAGTAAAGCAATCGAAAACAGAGTACTGACTTATTTCACGACAAGTTTATTGATTGTCGCTGGAATTGCTGCATTTTTCAGTTTAGGGCAATTGGAAGACCCTGCTTTTTCAGTTAAAACTGCTATTGTCATGACCCCCTTTCCTGGCGCTAGTTCTGAGGAAGTAGAGCTTGAAGTAACTGACCGAATAGAATTGGCAATTCAGGAAATCCATGAGTTAGATTATGTTGAATCTTTCTCGCGTGCAGGTTTTTCTTTGGTAAGAGTAGAAATTAAACAGGATTACTGGTCAGACCGTCTTCCCCAAATATGGGATACCCTGCGAAGAAAAATCAGAAATACTGAAAATATGTTACCGCCTAATGCCGGTCGGCCTGAGGTTTTTGATACGTTTAGCGATGTATATGGTTTTCAGCTCGCTTTGATTGGTGAAGGGTTTAGTGATGCTGAGCTGGAAAAATACGCCAAAATAGTTAAAAAAGAGCTTAGCCTGACTGATGGCGTCGCCCAGGTTGACCTTTGGGGTGTCCAGGAAAAAGTCATTTATATTGATATATCCCAAGCCCAGCTTGCCCAGCTCGGTGTAACTGAAACCAGCTTGTTGGCAACACTGAATCAACAAAACATGACCGTTGACGGCGGTAGCGTTGATTTTCAAAGAAAAAGATTTCGTATAGAACCCACAGGGAAATTTAATTCGCCCGATGAAATTGCCGAATTACCCGTTCGTACATCATTAGCAGACATCGCATTAAACCCATTAGTTGCTGCTCTTGATTCTGGCGCTACAAACTTGAAACGCACGGGTGAAATGATTCGGGTGAAAGATTTTGCTAAAGTTGAGCGAGGTCATTTAAATCCTCCGCATTGGATGATGCGATATAACAATCACCCCGCTATCAGCATTTCGGTGATGCCTAACGAGGGTCTCAATGTAGTAGACGTAGGTAAATCACTGAATCAACGTTTAGCTGAATTACAGGGAACACTGCCCGTAGGCATGGAACTTAATAAAATGCATTGGCAATCCGATGTTATCGAGGATTCTGTTAATGGATTTTTAGTTAATTTTGCTGAAGCGGTTGTTATTGTGCTGTTCGTATTAACGCTGGCAATGGGATGGCGCATGGGTGTCATTATTGGCACCGCTTTATTAGTCACAATCCTCGCTAGTTTTATTCTAATGTCCGTCTTTGGAATTGATCTTCAGCGTATGTCATTAGGTGCATTGATTATTGCCTTGGGAATGATGGTTGACAACGCCATTGTGGTCGCGGATGGTTATGCCGTCCGACTTAAACAAGGCATGGATCGAGTAGAAGCAGCCGTCGAATCTGCTTCGCTTCCTGCATGGCCATTACTGGGTGCCACGATCATTGCGGTAATGGCATTTTACCCAATTTTCGGCTCTGTTGAGTCAGCCGGCGAATATTGTCGCACCTTGTTTACCGTTGTGGGTATTTCCTTGTTGGTCAGTTGGGTCATTTCAATGACATTAACACCCCTGCAATGTCTGGATATGTTACCCCTCGAGCAAAATTCTGATAACAAAGATCCCTATGGTGGTTTTTTCTTCACTAATTTTCGTAAGCTATTTGATAAAGCAATACACCTGAGA
>JAUXDP010000049.1 GCA_030618325.1 Methylococcaceae bacterium
GATTGTATTTGTTCCGAGCTGTTTAATGTTTTCCCCCAATCGAAAAAAAAGGTCAGGAAAATACTGTCTTTACTCCGTCCGGCTTTGTCAGGCAATAGAATTTATGGGGAATCAGTTAGATGCTGAATTTTTTGTCGTGTACAGAGATCATTTTTATATTCTTTCCGTAATAATGCTTCAATTTTACCGAGTATCTCAACGCTGATCATTCCACGGATGCCACCACCATCCAGTGTTAATATTTTTTTTGGAGTAGTTGATTTTATTTTTTGTTGTAAAGTCATAACGTTATTCACCAGTGTGAATGTCAAAAAGTGTATTGGCCGCTAATACATATACTTGTCCAGAACGTTGTTTGATGGAATCATGCATATGTCGGGTTCCTCCTGGGCCATCACCTCCTTTGCCATCCCATAAGCAGATACAATGTACTTTTTCGATACCCCATGATAAGGCTGAATACAGTTGCCAAAGATTGTTGCGTTCATAAGGGTTACTATTTTTTGGTAGATCACCTAATTCATCGGGCATGATAAACAGGGTTGTAGCCGGGTTTTCTTTCACTCGATAGAACCGGTCTCGCCACTTATCACCGGCAAAACTGACTGAATGTTCTAAGAATTCTGGGATATTGAAAGGCAGACGTAATTCTAACTGAAGGTTTAGAGCAAGTGCCGCTTCCGCAAAAAGCAGATCACCCCCACAAGCGCCACCACATATAGCAAGGTCTTTTGAACACGCCCCCAGCTCTTTTAATTGTTTGAGTATAGCTTTGGCTGCTATTGACTGTTTGTCTTGGGGGAATCTTGCAGTTTTACGTTTTGGGGCATCAATCATGTGGCCACTAAATAAAAATACTTTGCGTGGTCGCCAGTCTTTTGGTTTTTCAAGTTTATTGATAGCTTTATCAAATAAATTGATAGCCTTTGCTACTTTTTTAGGTCGAAAACCTAAATCTTGCAATATTTTTAATTGCTGTCTAGATGAGTCCAGTGCAAACCAGTCTTGTCTTGCTGCGGTAATGGCATATTTGTATGCTTTTTCAATGATACTGGTGTCGCTGACTAGCAGTTCAAGGTCTGCTAAGGTTACTCTTGCCCAGTAATTGGGTTCATTAACGGCTTCTTTGCCTAATTCACAAAGCGTTGCCCAGCGAACGCCTCCCACCATAGCCTTTAATTCACTTTCATTTTCACACTGTCCCTGTAAATGTCTTAATAGGTAGCAGAGGGTCAGCGCATTAATTCCAGTATAGGGTTTTTCTGGCTGTGCCTTAAAACCTTGCCGGTAAGCCTGAATTGCTTCATTAAGCTGAGCACTTTCAGATTTTGCTTTCTTGAGCATTTCTTTTGGGCTATTTTTTCCCCCTCGCCATAAACTTAGCCAACGATCTTTTTCCAATCTACCCAACCGTCCCCAGGTTTCAGCATCATCAGGATGTTTTTTCGACAAACTTCTTAGGCATTGTTCTGCCTGAGCTGGTTTATTTAGCCGACCTAATAGCAGGCCTTTTTTTTGAGCACTTGTTAGATCGTCCGGGTTAATTTCCAACGCCTTGTTAAACTGCTCCAATGCAAAATCATACTGTCCTAAACATTGCAATGCATTTCCCGCTATGCGATACCCTTCTAACTTTAATGCATAGGTTGGTGCTTCACCTGCTAGAACTACTATATCTCCTGGTTTACCCTTGTTTTTGGCGATTTCAATAAGACCTGCCCATTGCTCATGTTTTTGCCAAAATTCATCGGCATTTTTAACTTGAAGAGACTTCCAGTCAGGTTCTTTTAAAAAAGGCAGGTATTGGTATACAGGGCTAGTAGGTCTACGCTTAAAATTTGTACGCAAAGTTTCAATTGCTATTTTTCCCAGTAGTTCTCGATCACTTTCAAGAAATCTAGGATCAGGTAAACCATCCTTTAAATGGTAATGAATGGTTCGGTCTACACAAACATCAAAAGGAATTTTTTCTGCCTGGTCAGAGCGAATCTGAATAACACCATGCGCTCGCAACCCATGTCGAACGCCCAGTTCGTACCATGCATTAGGGTTATAGATTGACAGATCTGCTACAACCAAATCGGCCATTAATAATTCCTGAAACATATCGGCTCGAATATCACCTGGTAATATTTCTTCGTCAGCGCGGAAGGGTTCTAGGCCTACCTTTAATAAAGCAGGTTTTATTAAGTCATCATAGATTGCATTAAAGTTAATGCCTTCTTTTTCTCCAAAAGGCATGACGATAAAAACGTGTTGAGACATTAGTTGCTCCTTCTACGTGAGGCACAATACGGTATGCATTTCCACGCAGAGCATGGGAATGAGAGAGTCTACCCATCAAACCAAAGTTGATGGACTACTAGTCTATTTTTTTACTACCTTATTTTGTTGCCTAGTGACAGTTGCCCATGCTGAGTTTTCTTTTGAAATTAAAGCTTCTACCCGTTCAACCAATAAACCAAATTTATCTTCATTATCATAGGGTTTTGAATTGGTTAGATAAGCATATTTTTCATGCCTTAATTGTTCGGCTGTTGTTCGGTATTCTATCCAATTTTCATGATACTTAAATAAAGTACTTGTTGCAGCAGAAACGGCAATTAATACACCAAATCCACCAATTAACCAAGAAACACAAGGATATTTTTCCATCATTCCAGAAAGAAACGGTATTAAAGCCGCAGTGATAATTTCAAGTAATCTTAAACTCTTAAAACATCTCTGATTGTATTGACTTTTTTTGCCATACCAGGTTAGCTGATCTTCAAGGCGTTCTTTCAAATATTCATCTTCGTTCATACTTATTTCCTGACTTATAAACTGAAATTATTACCTTTTTTTTAAAGACAAAATTCGCATTGCAATTTCATACAATATAAGGTTTTGCTGTGGTTTCTTTAGCATAGCCAAGGATTCAGTAGGAGAACCAGCCGCTTGAAATTCAACCAGTTTCAATTTTTCTGGACCATTTTTTGGATCAGGATACTTGTATGTCACGAATTCAAACAAACATTGCTCAATGATGACAGGAATAATCAATACCCCTTTCGACTTCGCTGAATGCAAAAGAATCGGTAATTCACTATTTTTTATGAAGGTAGAGTTTAGAAAGTGTGTGCTAATCAATAATATAGCCACATCAGACTGTTCTAATTTTTCACTGATAGTATCATGCCATTGATCTCCATATTCAAGTTTCTGGTCAGTCCACACCTCAATATCATCATGGGGACTCAAGTAATTTTTTATCCGTTCACACCAGCTCTGGTTTTTGTGAGCATAACTGATAAAAACGCGAACCTTTTGATCTGTCGCTGGCAATGGTTTTACATCTTGCAACTCCTCATCAATTCCTTGGTCAACAGTCTCTTTTACATCTGGCTCATCATCAGGAACATCCTGGACAATGATCTTTTTTACTGCCTTAACAATGGTCACGGCACCTTCGTATGCGCCCCGTTGTACATCTGCGCTTTCTACTGAAAACCCAGCATGTATAGCGTAATTGACAACATCCTGGTGGGTATCTTTTAGAATATTATCCATCATTTGTACATGCCGATCATGCGCACTGTCCACAATTGATCGCATAGAGTCTAAACAACCCTTTTCGTCTAAATCAGATCGAATTGCAGAAAATAAACGCTCAACATCTGTCTCTGTGGTAGATGAGGAATAAACCAAAACACCCCCAGGTTTTAACACTCGAAAAATTTCCTGCAAACATCGGGCACGATCAGGCATGGCATAAAGCGCGTTCATCATAATGGCGCCATCAAAAGAGTCATTGTCAATTTCCCGCAAACTTAACAATAGATCGCCTTTTACAATTTGTACCTGGTCGTTCTTCTGGCTATCCAACTGATGTATCTTTTCCCGCATGTATTCCAGCATGTCTTCATTGGATTCTAATGCCCAAATTGTTCGCTCAGTAGATTGCTGAAGCATTTCCATCGTTGCATTTCCGGTTCCGGAGGCCAAATCCAGCACGGTTAAAGGTTCATCTCCTAGCAAGGAAATTATTTGTTTTATCAATTGATGATAGCTATCAAAATTTAGCAGCATTCTGTCATAAGACTTTGCGTATAAAGACCAGTTAACTTCTTGTTCTAAGCGTGCCGTTAAATCTTTCCACATTTCTTCTTCATTCTCGGCACTAAGAATATTGAGATTAATCGCCCAGGCTAAAGTGCCCCCATCTTCATCAGCAATTTGCGAGGCAATTTTGCGAAATTTTACCAGCCCATAGCGGGTTTTTAATTCCAGTATTTCTGTATCGACGATGGGATAATGATCGCGTTCAAATATCTTGCGACCACGTTTTATCACAGCCCGTTTGTTATTGAGTTTGAGAATAAATTCTTCAACATGTCGCCCCCGCATTAAAGCCAAAGGTTTTGCTACTAGCTCATCAAACATAGGGTTCCAATCCAGAAACTGAAAATTTCTATCAAGAAGATAAGTGGGGCTGACTAAATCAATAGCGGGTTTTCGGCATGTCCGCACGACTTCCCAGCGGTCTTTAATGTCTGTTGATAAAACTGAAGTGTTGGTTTCAGGAAGGCCAGTATCATTAAATTGATACCATTGTTCTATAAAATCGTGTAGTGATACTTGATCATTGGCCCAAGAGGTTAATAGCCTAAAGCTAGATTCATGACAAGCAATAATATCATCTGTTTTTTGGTTCAGAATTTCAAAGGCATTATTATAATTAAAATGACTGATTTCCTTGTTTTTAAGAGAGCGGTTTAATTTATTCTTAATCTTCTCAATCAATTTTGAAGAGATGTGTCCCGACTTGCTTCGAGAAATAATTAAAGTTTCAACAGGGCCGCAACTAAACAACACCGGCTTTTGGGTACTGGGCATTTTGTTTTCGACGTAGCTAAAAAGCTCATCCATAGATATCAAACCATCATCATTCAAATCGGCATCGCCTGATGTAATTCCTTTTATAATGCCATTAGTAAGACATCCTAAGGCTTTTTTGTCACAATCGTATGCTTGATCAATGGCACTGGACGCTGCGATGATAGATATTGCATATCCGTCAGGAATTGAAACTTTCAACTTTCTAATACTTTCATTGAATGGGTCTTCAAACTCCTGATATAAACTTCCTATTGCAGAGGAGTAGCAGCAATCAAATATCATAGATATTCGTCTGCAACGGGTTTCCCGTAACATTGAGGCCAACATATTTACGGGTATTGAAGTGGCTTGTAGAAAGTTTAAATTAGTATTAATGGTAGCAAAATGCAGAGATCCACTGGCATCAAGTTGCCCATGGCCAGAGTAATAAAGCAAGATTTCATCATCTCGAGTAGCCTCTCGAAAAACCTCATTGATACTCAACATGACCTTATAATGGGGTAAATCAATTAACGCCAAAGGCTCAGAGATACGACCCCATTTTGGATCAGCAAGTACATCCTGGAGCGCAATCACGTCATTTCTTGAGGATGCTAATGGGGGCAATACGCCATCTGTTTCAGGAAATTCAGTATTGCCTATAAAGATTGCAAATTTCTTTTCAGCCATTTTTGTTACCTACACCATTGAAGTAAATTCGACTCGATTGTTTGTCGTTTGTCGGAGTTAATATTATGTGGATCAAAGCAAAATGTGCGTCCATTGCTGTTTTGAAGAGAAAGCCTTTCCACATTAACTCGGCTTACCAGCGCTTTTAAACAGTTAATAAAATTTT
Organism: Methylococcaceae bacterium; assembly: GCA_030618325.1. Lineage (GTDB taxonomy): Bacteria > Pseudomonadota > Gammaproteobacteria > Methylococcales > Methylomonadaceae > JALSJK01. Next base: position 5,714 of record JAUXDP010000049.1, read on the forward strand.
CTGTATCACGGCAGGTTAATGTTGAAAGAATAAGCTTTTTTAATGGCATTGATGTCCCTCGAACGCCAACGTGTTTAGGAAATTGATTAGCATTGATCGGACTATCAAAAACATGCTCAATATCTTCTGCTTTTTGCTGCGAAAATTGAAATAATAAAGAGGAATTTCCACCGCACTCCTCGGCCATCTGCAGTCGATAGCAAACAGCATTTGTCGATGATGTCTGGCACTGGGTAGTCTTCAGATCCAGATACATTGCAACAGCCCAGGTATCTAGTCTTTGCGCGCGTTCATAAAAAATCTGATTCTGATGCTGTTTCACCACAAACCCGTATTTTTGATACATTCCAATGTGGTGTGGCGCGCATTCGATCCAAAGATATTGGCGACGTAGCTCTTTAGCCATAGAAATCGCTTGATTGACCAATAACTTAGATACCCCCATTCCCCGATATTCAGGAGCAACAACAACTCGGCTTAATTCACAGACATTTTTAGGCATAATCTTTTCATCAACTTCCATCGCTTCGTCAGGCACTTCAAAGTATTTAAATGCGTTCAACACAGGCAATGCAGTTGGTGTTCCCTTCATAATTGTTTTCCACCATTGCCGATCAACATTGGTTTTAGCAATATCCCTGGACCATTTTTCGTAATTAGCGAGCTGGTAACGCTGAGCAGTCAAAGGAAACTGCCCACTTCCATTTCCAGGAATGATTAATCTCATTGCGCCTGCAACTCTGTCCCGATTGGCTCGATCCAATGCAAGGAAGTGTATTGAGGTAAGGTCGTAAGCGTCCATTTCTATAGTGGATTTTTCAATATATCCCAGTGCGCCATACACACGGCCACGTAGCTCAAAACTTTGATGTAAGTTTTTTTGATCCGAAACAGGTGAAACTTCAACAGAAAAAAGTTCTCCACTACTATGGTGAAACAAATTATTAGGGGGTCTTTTATACCAGAGACGACCTGTGATTTTTTCGAGTGCCTTGCGTAATTCATCCAGTTTCTTTCTGCCCGAAATTACATTAGCGTCTATGCCTTGTACATGAGTTGTTTTCGTCTGCGTTAAAGCAATCAGGCCGCAAACAGAAACATTGTCCCTAACTTGTTTGAATATAGCTTCAGCAGTTTCCGAAGGTTCAGGATTGTGGTTCTCAGTATCGTAACTAAGTAATTGATCAGATATAACTACGCAATTCGTTTCTCTTGCATCACTAAGGCGGCTTTTGACAAGTTGTAATAATGCCTCACAGCTGGAGACTATGCGGAGGACAAACTCTGCATTATCATCAACATAATCGATTTTTATTGTTGCAGTAAGGTTGGCAAGATCGCTTAAAGTCATTTCGTCTTCAATAGCTTCCAGCACACAAATGATTAGTTCAATTTTCATATCCTACCCCACTCTTTTAATTGGTTGGTAAAGGTTATTTGTGAGTCTATCGAACTGTGTCTGAGAATGATGTGAAATAATTACATTTATACGGGCCTCTTTCAATTATTTATGTTATTCCATACGCGTTCTTTCCTGGTTGCTATTAAATCCTCGCTTCTAAAAGTGTGTGACTTTTTGCCCTTTCATGTTTTTAAAATAAAGAGTATTGTAATCTTTAGAAACACATTCTATTTATTAAGGTGATGACATGACAAAGCTAATTATTAAGGGTGTTGTTGATAATTCTACAACTCTTTCCGACCTATCCCTGGATAAAGTGGATAGAAGTCTTAATCTCACCCAAAAACATAGCTTTATTTTTGCCTCTGCGAGAGATGAAGGCGTAGATATTACATCCGAGCAAATTAAGGATGATGATGTGATGTTGCTGGAGTTTGAAGATGGTATCCGCATTTGGACTCGAGTTGACCAATTTGAGCAGGATTTTTCTGAAGCAAAGGCTCGTGATGCAGGCTCTGGTACATTAGAAATTCCTAAACAGTTGCGCATTGGTGATTCAAATCGGGGTATTTCGGATTGGTTGCTAAAATCATTGAATATCTTTGGTGTTGATCCGGTGAGTAAAACTGCTGCCAGTATCGCCAAGCTGGTGGAAAAGCAATTAGATCAGAAGCCTGGTATCTATCAATGTGTTTCTGAAGCCCCTTCTGAGAATGATGGCCTGTATAACTTAAAGCTGCAAGAAACCACTGAAAAACTAGATGGTTCAAAACCAATTCTTTTATTTCTTCATGGCACAGCTTCTAGTTCTGTAGGTAGTTTTGGCGAATTGTGGAGCCAATCATCAGCGTCTTACCTTAATCGCCTGCAAGCGTATTTTGGCAAGCACATCTACGCATTTGAACATCTCACACTCAGTGAAAGTCCTATTAAGAATGCCGTTGACTTTTTAGAAGCCTTAGATGGGCTAATAGACAAATCACAGCAACCCATACAAATTCATATGATTTCTCATTCCCGGGGTGGTTTAGTGGCTGAACTGCTGGCGCGTGTTGATGTGGGTATGAGTGAGCAACCTATTTCCATTGAAGAGATAGAGCAATATAGCAAATCTGGCAAACAACATAAGCAACAAGTCCAAGATCTAAAGAAATTAAACAAATTACTAGACAATAAATTTACAACAGGGGCATCCAAAGGACTGCGTAAATTCACTATTCGTCGTTTTGTCCGTACGGCTTGTCCTGCGAGAGGAACAACATTAGCTTCTGGTCGATTCGATCGCTGGCTGTCTATAACGATGAATTTAATCGGCAACATTCCATTGCTGAAATTTAGTCCAGTTTATGATGCTTTCAGCACATTTACTTTAGCTGTGGTAAAGGCAAGAACTGATCCCAAAGATATGCCAGGCCTGGAAGCACAAATGCCAGATTCGCCTTTGGTGCGGTTGCTGAATTTAACCAAGACTAAAGTAAATGGTGATCTGAGCATTATCTCAGGCGATGTAGAACCCGATACTTTTTGGGGGAAATTAAAATTTTTAATTCCTGATTTGTATTATCGTCATGATCATGATCTGGTGGTGGATACACTTTCAATGACTGGGGGTACGCCTAGATTAGCGAATAACTCACGCACCTTTTTTGACCAAGGACCAGGGGTTAATCATTTTCAATATTTCAACAATGATAAAACAGCGATTATGTTGGTGAATGGGGTGTTGCGCGAAGATAATGACCTTGCTGGTTTTACTCCTATATCTGAAGAACCAAGATTACTTTCCTCCCGCTCAGCACGTATTGAGGGTGACAAACCCATGGTATTTTTGTTACCGGGTATCCTTGGTAGTCACTTACAAGTGAATAATGACAAAGTGTGGTTAGATATTTTAGACATCTCTTTTGGCGGTTTGAAACGACTAAAAATTGATGCTGAGAATATCAGCGCAGAATCATTGATAGGTAGCGCCTATGGAAATTTAGTTGATTATTTGGAAAAGGATCATGAGGTATTTCCTTTTCCTTACGACTGGCGACTTTCCATCGAAACCGAAGCCGCACGGTTTAGCACTGACTTTGAAAGCAAATTATTGCTTGCAGAACAGCACAATCAACCTATACATATTATTGCTCATTCTATGGGAGGGCTAGTAGCTCGTATGGCATTTGCACTCAAGCCAGACCTTTGGGGCAGACTGGTAGCTTGCAACGGTCGATTATTAATGTTGGGTGTACCACTTAAAGGATCCCATGTAATTGCACGAGCATTGGTGGGGCAGGAAAAATTACTGAAATATCTTAGCCTAGTTGATTTTGCTCACGATCAAAAAGAATTGCTGGAAATAATTTCTACCTTCCCTGGGCCTATTCAATTATTGCCATTCAATCATGGTGCTATGGATTTACTAGAAGCACCTGTTTGGGAAAAACTTGCAAATGGGGAAGGTGACGATTGGGTAAAACCTAGTAAAAATAATCTACTAGATGCGCAAGCTTTTTGGAAGAAAATTAACACATTCAAAATGAATCATGAGCATATGCTTTATGTTGCAGGTAAGGCTCCAGCTACGCCAATGGATATTGAGATTGATTCTTCAGATAAAGGTAATAAAAAAATAAGCTTTCTTGCAACCGCTAAAGGCGATGGAAGAGTGACCTGGGAATCCGGCATTCCTGCAAATATTCGGAGTTGGTTTGTTAACACTAGTCATGGCAGTCTAGCTGACTATAAGCAAGCGTTCTCTGGTTTTGTTGATTTGCTCCACCAAGGTGACACAAATAACTCAACATTATCAATTGACCCCATTCTAGAACGAGGAGAAACTGAACAGCCTTTCCTTATGCCATTGCAAGATAAAGTCGATATACTGCCCGATGAAACCCTGCTAATTGATTGCATTATGGGTACCGAGCGTAGCAATGTCGTCACTGAAATGACTACACCATTGAAGGTCATTATTTCCCATGGTGATTTATGTTATGCATCAAACTCCCTGGCATTAGGGCACTACCACGATGATTTAATTATCAGTGCAGAGGCTTATGTAAACGGGATTTTTGATGACAGATTGCGTAAACGCATGTTGCTAGACTTATACCCAGGGCCATTGAATACTGCTCGAGTCGTCTACAACCCAAATTCAACGCCTGCAAAACCGGAAGCTGTTTTAATTATTGGCTTGGGTGTGATGGGAACCTTGACACGACGCGCACTGACAGAAACTTTTTGCCATGCCGCATTGGAATACGCAATCTCTATTGTAGAAAAACGCACAGCAATTGATGAACAGGAGCACTGCACAAACTTAAAGCTAAGCAGTCTGCTTATCGGTACCGGTGCTGGTGGCATTACAATTGAAGACTCTTTGCTGGCGATGATTAAAGGTTTAAATAACGCAAATAAGCAATTGCAAAAGATGCAATGCGAAAACTATCAATTTACCGAACTTGAGTTTATCGAACGCTGGGAAGATATTGCTAATGCGGCCGCACATGCGATGCACATTATTGGCGAAGATTCCAGTTTGGCGGGACGGGTCATTTATGACACGGCATTGCCACATAATGACAGCAAGCGCAAAGCGGGTGCTCGGATTAACAAAATTGAAGGGGCAAGGAGCAGAGTTACTTTTAAGGAAGCGGAAGGCTGGTGGCGACGATTGCAAATTCATCATATCGAAAAAGATGATTCACTGCGCTTTAATACCTTAACAGATAAAGCTCGCGCTGAAATTACTCTACAGGCAGTTGATTTAGCTCAGATCGATACCTTTATCGAGCAATCTATTCGCTCAACTTATGATGACCCTGAGTTATCAAAAACACTGTTTGAAATGCTGCTTCCCCATAGCTTAAAAGAGCAGGCGCAAAATCAAAAAGACTTGGTTTTGGTGTTAAATGAAAAAGCGGCTCATTACCCGTGGGAGCTGTTACAGGATCGATGGGCCAATAAAGGCTCAGCCAGTCAGGATATTCTGCCGATGGCTGTAGAGTTTGGCATGATTCGTCAACTGGAGTCAGAAATTTTTAGAGTCTCTTCTGCCATGCACAGTAACAATGCACTGGTCATTGGCAACCCGATAGGAAACACAGAAAAATTTCCTATGTTAGTAGGAGCAGAAAATGAGGCTAAGGCAGTCAATCGCATGCTCGCTTCTAATAATTATGAGGTAAAGCAGGTTTTAGGAAAAGATAGCAACACAGACGCTCAGAGGGTAATTCGCGCCCTGCATGCTGACTCATACCGGATTATGCATTTTGCCGGCCATGGGGTCTACAACTATACCCAGGATGATAATAGCAAACTCTGTGACATGTGCGGTCATCATATTAAGACTAGCAAAAAAATTACCGGAATGATTATTGGCGATAATGCTTTCTTAACGCCCGCCAATATAAAAAGCATTCGATTTGTGCCCGATTTAGTCTTTATCAACTGCTGCCATTTAGGAAGAGAAGAAGGCAAACAGCCATTGGAAAATCCCCATCAATTAGCGGCAAACCTTGCAACTGAATTTATTCGCATGGGTGTTAAAGCCGTTATTGCGGCTGGCTGGGCGGTTAATGACCGGGCGGCCGAGACTTTTGCGAATACCTTTTATAGTTTGATACTTAATGGTCATCGATTTGGTGATTCGGTAAGAAAAGCCAGATTGGCCACTTATACCCAGCATAAAGGTTCAAATACCTGGGGAGCCTATCAATGCTATGGCAATCCAGATTTTCAATTAAACCTAGATAGCCATTCTGGAAACTACCGACAAGTAGAAGAGTCTGTCAGTGAATCTGAATTGACTGCAAAAATAGACGGTATTGGCTGGGATGCAAAAATCAGCAATATGGATCCGCAATACCTTAAAACAAAACTGGATGAACTGGTAAACGGCATTCCTGGCCACTGGATAAATCAAGATGTTAGAGAAGCCATAGCCCGTGCCTACGGAGAGTTGGGTGCTTTTGAAAAAGCAACAGAATATTATCGGGCATCTCTTAAAGAAAATAATAGTAACACCTCTTTAAAATCCATTGAACAACTTGCAAACTTGCAAGCTAGATTAGCTGTTCAGCAATGGCAAGCCCCATCATCTACTTCTGTTGCTAATGCCTTAACGCCACTGGAACTAATTAATGACTCTATCTCTATGATGGATAAATTACTCCAATTTGGTAAAACTAGTGAACGCTTTAGTATTCTCGCTAGCGTGTATAAGCGCAAAGCATGGGTTTCCACTAAAGCTGCACGTACTGACGCACTTAGCCAGATGGAAGGTTTTTATAAAAAAGCAAGTGAAGCCAATTCAGATAATTTTTACCCGCTATTTAATTACTTAGTAGCAAAAATAATAGTTAATTGGGATAAAAATAAAGCTGATAAGGCATTGCAAGCTCAAATTCAAACATTGGGGGTAGCCGAGGTTAATGGCCAGCAACTAACAAATTTCTGGAAACTGGTCGAATATGCAGACTATCTTTTGCTCACACATCTAGGTAATGAGGCACTAGAAAACAAGACATCTAAAACTATTATTGACTGTTACTTAAATGCAAAAAAACGTGCTGGGAGTCCAAAACAGTTTAGTTCTGTCACTGAGCATATAGAATTTCTGGTACTTATGGCTGAATCACAGATTTCAGCGGGCAAAAGGAAAAATAAAATAGTGAGTGCATTGAGAGAGGTTTTTGATGCGTTAACTTAAAGAGAAATAAATTACTTGTTTTTAAAAGGGCTTTAACATATTGGCAGTTCTTAAAGTAGTCTAGTTTTGACGGAATAAAGCAACCAGACCACCTAAGAATATTGTAAATTCAGCAATTAGGAGAGAAGGCAATGTACAGAATACTAAATCATAGATTACATATTAACGACAGTCCTGTTGAATATTTTTTAACGCCAAATCGAACCAAGAACTTTATTCTGAAGCCTGAAGGCATTTTAGTGCACGATACTGCAGGACGACTAGATGGCAATACAAGTGTCAATTGGTTTATGAATCGTAACGCAAATGCTTCAGCTCATCTTGTCATTCACCGTGATGGCAAAATCACCCAGCTTGCACCTTTTAACACTAAGACCTGGCATGCAGGCCGGTCAAACCTTGCTGGAAGGGCGGGTGTCAATAATTTTTCCATCGGTATAGAAATCGTCAATCCAGGGAAACTGATGCCATTAGGCTCAGGGCAATACCGCGCCTGGTTTGGTAAGGTATTTAATAAAACAGATTTTGTCATAGTAGAAAAGACTACAGCAGAACATGGAGCTGGTGGCTGGATGGATTATACAGTCGAGCAGCTCGACGCGGTAGAGGCCATCGGTATAGTATTATTTGAGAAATATAATCTACAATGGATCTGGCCTCACTGGAAAGTAAGTCCTGGAAGAAAGCAGGATACAAATCCTCTCTTCCCTTTAGAACACCTACAGTCAAAACTTGTTGGTCGAAAAGCAGACGAGAATAATTTTGGAAAAATGATCGCCAATACCAACCAAAGACGTTGGCCTTCTTACCAAGATAATATTATCCAGGTAATACCCAAGCGCAAACCTGTTGAGTTAATTCGATCAGGCTGGTATCAAAACGGTGATGAATTCGTGGAATGGTATCTTGTGTCATATAAAGATCATGAAGGCTGGGTACAAGGCACTCTGGTAGATCTGGAATGATGTGTGTTTATAAGTTTATAAAAAGGACTATTTCATTTATTATCATCTTTTGCATTGCAACTACGATTTATGCAGGTGATAAGGCTAATTTCCAGGTGATCGGGTTTTCGCCTGAGGGAGATTACTTTGCTTTTGAACAGTATGGTATCCACGATGGTTCTGGGTTTTCTTATTCTGATATATTTATTATAGAGACTGCTTCTGATCGCTGGGTTTCAAAGTCACCTATTCGTGTTGTGGCAAAAGATGAATCCTCTTTATTATCGGC
>JAUXDP010000001.1 GCA_030618325.1 Methylococcaceae bacterium
TATGAAGCCTTGCTAACCGGTGCACATAAAGCCGACCAGCACTTTCGAGACACGCCCTATGAACAAAACATACCGGTTATTATGGCCTTGCTGGGCATTTGGTATAACAATTTTTTTAAGACTAGTTCTCACGCGCTGCTACCTTATAACCAGTCCATGCTGTATTTCACAGATTACTTTCAACAGGGAGATATGGAAAGCAATGGCAAAAGCGTAGACCTCAATGGCGAACAGGTTGATTACGACACCGGGCCAATAATTTGGGGCCAGCCCGGCACCAATGGTCAACATGCATTTTTCCAGCTCATTCACCAAGGTACAAAACTTATCCCCACTGATTTTCTTGCGCCCGCTATTAGCCGCTATAGCCTGCCAGAGCATCATAATATCTTGCTTTCAAACTATCTAGCGCAACCGGAAGCGTTAATGAAGGGAATAAGCGCTGAAGAAGTTCTGCAGGACTTGCCAGAGTCAGAGCGAGATGACAAAGTTATGAAAGCCGCAAAGACTTTTGCCGGCAACAAACCTTCTAATTCATTCCTGTTCAAAAAACTCACTCCTGAGACCTTAGGTACCTTGATTGCCTTTTATGAACACAAAATTTTTGTCCAAGGCGCCATCTGGAACATCAATTCATTCGATCAAATGGGTGTAGAACTTGGCAAAAAACTGGCTAAAGTAATCTTACCGGAATTGCTGGATGATGAAGTCGTTACCGACCATGACAGCTCAACAAATGGCTTGATTAACTATTTCAAGAAAATCAGGTAACACAAGAAAAATGGTTATTCCTAAGGCCCTGGCCACCCGAATTACCATCATTCTAATTATTTTTCTCGGATCTACCTTATGGCTCACATCATGTGAAAAAAAACTATCGCTATTCAAAACAAAGCTAACCCGTCTTGAACAAATAAAACTAGCCGGAACGCTTAAAGTAGCCACACGCATAGATCCTACGACCTATTACCAAGGCCCTTCCGGTTTTATGGGCTTGGAATATGAACTGGTTACATTATTTGCCAAGCAACTAGGCGTAAAAGTACAGTTTTCTACCCCCACCACTTTCACCGAAATTCTTCGACAAGTTGAAACAGGAGAGATAGACATTGCAGCTGCCGGACTTACGATTACGGAGCCTCGCCAACAAACCATGCGCTTTGCTCCTGCATACCAGGAAATTACCGAACAAATAATTTATCGCTCAGGAACCAGACGCCCTAAAAAAATAGCCGATCTCGCCAAAGGCATCCTCGAAGTAGTCAGAGGCACTAGCCATATTGAATCATTAAAAACCCTACAAAAAAAAGTGCCAGAATTAGTATGGGAGGTTAATAATAATCTCGATACTGACGGCCTAATCTACCTGGTCACTAAAGGCTTAATTGATTACACCATTGCAGATTCCAACCAAATCGCCCTGATCCGCCGTTTTTATCCAAAACTCCATACTGGATTTAGCATTTCTAAACCTAGGCGACTCGCCTGGGCACTGCCCCGCTCTGCAGATACCAGCCTTTACGATGAAGCCTCTTCTTTCTTCAACAAAATCAAACACAACAAAACGCTTGATCAATTAATTGAGCGCTATTACGGACATTCTTCGAGCCTAAATTATGTCGGCTTATGTAAATTTAGAGAGCATGTAAAAAGCCGATTACCTATCTACCAACATTTATTTCAAGAAGCGGCTGAACAACATGACTTAGACTGGCGATTTCTAGCCGCTATTGGCTATCAAGAATCCCATTGGCGAAAAAATGCTGTTTCCCCAACTGGGGTCCAAGGCATTATGATGTTAACCAAAAATACAGCCAAACAACTAGGAATTAAAGATCGCAAAGATCCAGCTGACAGTATTATGGGCGGCGCCATATACTTTAAAAAAAGTATTAAAAAAATACCAGAACGCATTCCGGAACCCGATCGAAGCTGGATGGCTTTAGCAGCCTATAATGTTGGTTTCGGTCATCTTGAGGATGCAAGAATTCTCACCCAGAAACAAAAAGGCAACCCCGATAGATGGATAGCAGTAAAAAAATCTCTGCCCTTGCTGACTCAGAAAAAATGGTATAAACAAACAAAGCATGGTTATGCCAGAGGCTATGAACCCGTTAAATACGTGGAGAATATCCGTAGTTATTATGACTTGCTCGTCTGGCTAACCGAAGAAAATCAAATAGAAAAAAATGTCATGTCAGCGAAAACTGGACTCAACAACGCACTGCTTATTCAACCTTATGCGCTTTAACCTGGGAGTCTATCCGATAATAAAAAGCCTCCTAAATCAGCTTCTCAATCGCCTTATAATTTCCCTGCATACCTAAAGCTTGAGCAACTTTAGGGTGGGTAATATACCCCGAAAAAGTGTTGATAGCTTTTGCTAAATGATTACTGGAGTTAAACATAGCCAGCCCTTGCCCAGCCAAATCCAATAAATACGGCATAGTCGCTTCGGATAACGCCATAGTAGACGTTCTTGGGTACGCCCCCGGCATATTGGTTACACAATAATGAATGATGTCATGCTTAATAAATACCGGCTCTGAATGCGTGGTTGGTCTTGAAGTTTCAATACATCCTCCCTGATCAATACTCACATCAACAACAACAGAACCGCAGTCCATCTGTTTAATCATTGCCTCGGTTACCACATAAGGAGCTTTTGCTCCTTTACTAAGAACAGCCCCAACGACCAAGTCAGCCTCTATAATATACTGGGTTATGTTTTCATGATTGGATAAAAAAAACTGTGCTCCTGGCAAATTCGAATCAACAACCTGACGTCCTTTCTCCTCGTTCAATCCGGCAATAAAAACTTCAGCCCCCATACTCCATGCAACATGTGCCGCATGTTGGCCAACTACACCAGTACCAATGACCACCACTTTGCCATATTTTTTACCCAGGACTGTGCCTAGCTGCATTCCTTTACCTTGATTAAAACTGGCTAGAAAATAGCTACCCATCAATGTAGCCATATTCCCTGCAATAGCACTCATTGGCGCTAAAATAGGTAAACGGCCTTGCTCATCTTCCAGAGTTTCATAAGCAATAGCTGTCACTTTATTTACTAACAAAGCATCTGTTAGCTCGCGCTGTACACCTGCCAAATGAAAAAAAGTAAAAATAATTTGCCGATCAAGATATTGATATTCTTCTGGCAATGGCTCTTTAACTTTGACAACCAATTCAACATTCCAAACTTTCACAACATCAACTAATGTTGCGCCCGCCTGTTCATATTTATCATTGGAAAAACCAGAACCGATGCCCGCATTGTTTTCTACAACAACGGTATGTCCTGCCCGACACAGAGTGGCAACACCTTGTGGTGTCACCGAAACACGATTTTCCTTATCTTTTATTTCCTTAACGATACCAATTTTCATAGCCGACTACTTTGCGTAGTTAATCATAGCTATGATTTTCTCATAAGGCCCCACCAAAGTCCTCTTTTGGTTCACCCCCACCTCAAAAACCATACACAAATGTCCGGTAATCTACAACTAACTTCCGAATAATTTGTGAATAAATTAGAATAATCATAAATTTGCTTAACTTTAACTAACAGTTCTTAAGTTTTGGTCTACACTTTTAGAACAAATTGGGAAAACTGTTTTTCTCACAGAGATTAAAACTTTGAGCGACAATATAAAGGTAAGACATGCGCAAACTTGAATTTAAAGAGCAGCTACACGAATATTCGCAGTGGCGAGACAATCTGATACAAGCAATTGAAATGTACCAGGAATGGCGGAGTCGTTACGATTTATCTGATCCCCACAGTAACGATACCATTTTAAACATGCTTTCAAATTTAGGTTCTGACCGTGTAACTCTGGCTTTTGCTGCAGAATTTTCCAGGGGCAAAACCGAGCTGATCAATTCACTATTTTTTGCCGAAACTGGAGTCAGGTTACTACCATCATCTCCCGGTAGAACGACCATGTGTCCTACTGAGCTTTTTCATGACGAAGAAGGTGGTCACTATATTCGTCTGCTCGATATTGAAAGTCGCCTCGAAGACACGTCATTAATTGAATTTAAGCAAAAAGTAAATCGCTGGACACAAATTGATCTCGATTGTGGATCACCCACTCAAATGCAGGAAGCATTTAAGGAGCTCGTTGCGGTAAAAAAAGTTCCTAGAATGGAAGCAGAAAAACTAGGCTTGTGGAATGAAAGAGAAGCTGCAGAACAAGGAATTGTTGACCCAGAAACAGTAGAAATTCCACGCTGGCGCCATGCCATGATAAGTTTCCCTCACCCCTTATTGATCGAAGGGTTATGTATTCTAGACACTCCAGGACTTAATGCCCTAGGAACTGAACCTGAATTAACGCTTAATATGTTACCCAGCGCACAGGCTATAATTTTTGTGCTCGCAGCAGATACTGGAGTGACTAAAAGTGATCTCGAAATGTGGCGCAATCATATTCGTGGTTCTCGCGGATCTAACAAGCAAGGCTTGGCTGTGGTGATGAATAAAATTGATGCCATGTGGGACGATTTACTTGGCGAGAATGGTTACGAAGTCTCAATAAAATCACAAATAAAAAATTCAGCCGCTACATTAGGAATCGATGAATCAGCAATTTTCCCGGTTTCAGCCAAACAGGCCTTATTAGCTAAAGTTAAATCTGATGATGATTTACTGGAAAGAAGCCGCCTGAGTGCTTTAGAAGATTACCTGTCAAATGATATTTTGCAACAAAGACGAGAAATAGTGCTCGAGCGAATTTCACGCGACATCGGTTTTCTAGTCACTGAATCTTCCAATTTAACCAACAAAAAACTGCTTAACGCAGCTAAGCAACTGGAAGAATTCAAAAAAGTCGACTTTGAAAACAAAGATATGACCGGTAAATTAATGGCGGAAACCCGTGACCGGCAAAATATCTATCTGGAAAATGTGGAAAATTTTCAAGCCAGTCGTCGTGTTTTTGCTATTCAGGCAAAAATGTTGGTTGATTCCTTATCTAAGAATCGGATCTCTGAGATTATCAAAGGCACCAAAGAGGAAATGTCCAAAAGCCTGACTACTTATGGCATGAAGCAAAATATTCGCAAACTGTTTGATGAATTGCGTGATCTACTTCAGGACTCCGTCGATATTACCAATGAAACCCGACGTTTGGTTAAGGCTATCCATAAGAAATTTCAAGATGAGTATGGCTTCAAAGAAATTGAACCACAACTGTTTTCGATTAAGAATTATCAATATGAACTGGAACAAATTTTCGACGAAGGTGACCAGTTTAGGAGCAGCGCTAAAACTACTATGACGGAACAGACCATTGTCATTAACAAGCTATATAGCACACTGATCGCCAAAGCCAGAGAAATTCTGAAAGAAGCACACCGGGATGCTCTGACCTGGAGCAACAGCGTCTTAACTCCGCTCATGCATCAGATTAAGGATCATAAGAAGCAAATTGAAAGTCGCTTGCAAATGCTAAGAAAAATCAATGAGTCTAAAGGTAGCATTGAAGAAAATATTGCTAACCTGGAAAAAGAATTAGATCCATTGAAAAGGCAGCGCCAGGAACTAGCAACAATCGTCAAAGCGATGCAGATGGAGGGATTTCAAGCAGAAGAAACGGAAAAAGAATTGGCAGAAGCCTAAATGCTACATAGGTTGGAGGGACGAAAACCCCCAACCTATGTAGGTTTTCGAAAAATCAAATCCCACACACCGTGGCCCAACCGAACGCCTCGACGTTCAAATTTAGTAATAGGCCGATAATCTGGCCGCTTACAATAGGTACCACCGGAGCTTTCATTAGCTAAAATAGATTGTTGCCTTAATACATCAAGTATATGTTCAGCATAGTTTTCCCAGTCCGTTGCAGCATGAAAATACCCACCTTGTTGTAATTTTCTGGTAACTAGCGCTATAAAATCAGGCCTGACTATGCGTCTTTTATGATGCCTTTTTTTGGGCCAGGGGTCAGGAAAAAACAAATGAACCCCTGCGAGACTATTGTCGGCAATTTGTTGCTCAAGAATATCTATCGCATCGTGGCAATATACCCTAACATTAGTAACCTCTCTTTGCTCCAATTGTAATAACAAATGACCGATCCCGGGCCTATGCACTTCGACCCCCAAATAATCATGCTCTGGATTAGCCGCAGCCATTTCCACCAGAGTGCCGCCATTGCCAAACCCTATTTCCAGAAATAGCGGCGCTGATCTACCAAATACCTGAGAAAACTGATAAGGCTGACTTGGCTCCAGCCCATATTTGAGCCATAACTGATCGATGGCCTGCTGCTGCCCGGGGGTTATTCGTCCTTGGCGACGAATAAAGCTGCGGATTCTATAGCTGTTCAATTATTTAGTTACAAAGAGTAAGAGATATCTTAAAAACATATTTTCACCACGAAGGACACGAAGAGCACGAAGTTTTTATCTGATTTTCCTTCGTGCTCTTCGTGTCCTTCGTGGTGAAAACATATGATTTTAGAAAAACAATCCGTCTATAGGAGATGAAGCGGATGCAAAACGCTTACGCGGCATTCGCCCTGCAAGATAAGCTTCTCTGCCAGCTTCAATCCCTTTTTTCATTGCTGAGGCCATCAGCACAGGATTTTTTGCCGCTGCAATGGCAGTATTCATAAGCACACCATCACAACCCAATTCCATAGCAATAGCGGCATCTGATGCTGTTCCTACCCCTGCATCGACTAAAATCGGTACATTGGCATTCTCAACGATAGTCAATATATTATGTGGGTTGCGAATTCCCAGACCGGACCCTATCGGCGCAGCCAGTGGCATTACAGCTACACAACCTATATCCTCCAGGCGTTTTGCGGCAATCGGATCGTCATTGGTGTATACCATGACATCAAAGCCATCTTTAACCAATAATTCTGCAGCAACAAATGTGGCTGCAACATCAGGGAATAGAGTTTTTTGATCTGCCAGAACCTCAAGCTTAACCAATTTATGGCCACCCAACAATTCTCTGGCCAGACGGCAGGTTCTAAGCGCATCTTCCACATTAAAGCAACCCGCTGTATTGGGCAGGATAGTATATTTATCTGGAGAAATGACATCCAGGAGATTAGGTTCATCCGCATTTTGCCCAATATTAGTTCGGCGAATAGCAACAGTAACAATTTCCGCACCGCTGGCTTCAATTGCCAAACGGGTTTCTTCCATATCTTTATATTTACCAGTACCCACCAGAAGTCTTGATTGAAAGTCTACACCTGCAATCTGGAAAGAATCATTCTGCCCACCGCCAATAGCTTGAACGACTTCCAACCGGTCATCTTCTTTTAACAATTGCGTCGGGTGTTGGTCAAAAGGCAATATTTCTTTGTTTAGTTCGACAGCAATTCGGTTTCCGGTCAACCCTAAATCTGCAACAACCTGGGCTACAGCAACATTTTCGTCATAACGGCGAACTTCACCATTAACATAGATCTTCATTTTTTTTACTCCAGATTAATCGTTAACAGCTCGACGTTTTTGAACAGCGAGCGCTAAATCATTCAAAAGCGGTACAGTTTCTTCCCAGCTCAAACAAGCATCAGTAATACTTTGTCCATAGACCAGCTCTTGCCCTTCAACCAAAGGCTGGTTACCTGCACGTAAGTGACTTTCGATCATAGTGCCGATAATTCTTTTGTCACCATTGGCAATTTGTTCACCTACATCGGCAGCAACAATTAGCTGGCGTTGGCACTGTTTTAAGCTATTGGCATGACTGAAATCAATCATGATGTTAGGACGAATACTAGCTTCATCCAGACCCTTTGCCGTATGTTCAACATTGACCGCATCATAGTTTGGCTGATCACTACCTCCACGCAAAATGATATGAGCATCGTTATTGCCTGTGGTCGAAAAAATCGCCGATTGTCCAGCTTTCGTTACTGAGAGAAAATGATGAGGGCTCATGGCCGCGCCAATCGCATCGATAGCAATTTTGATCGTACCATCGGTGGCATTTTTAAACCCTACGGGACAGGATAACCCCGAAGCTAATTCCCGATGCACCTGACTCTCAGTAGTTCTCGCTCCAATTGCCCCCCAGGTAATCAAGTCAGAAATGTATTGAGGCGTAATCAAATCAAGATATTCTGTTGCAGCAGGAATACCTAATTCGTTAACATCCAATAACAGTTGCCGTGCAATCTTCAAGCCTTTATTGATATTAAAATTGGCATTTAAATCAGGATCATTAATCAATCCCTTCCAACCAACCGTTGTCCGAGGCTTTTCAAAATAAACCCGCATGACAATCTGCAGATCATCCTTTAGTTCGTCTTTTACAATTTTCAAATTGCGAGCATACTCAAGGGCTGCTTGCGGGTCGTGGATAGAACAAGGACCAACTATAACTAATAGCCGATCATTATCTCCGTACAGAATGTCATGAATAGCCTTCCGCGCTTGCAAAATCGTATTAGCTGCAACTTCGCTGATCGGAATTTCTTCATGAACCTGGTCGGGTGAAATGACTTCTTTAGTTCCACTAATTCTTAAGTCATCAGTATTGAATGTTTTTTGCATGACAGCAACCGGACTGTATTCCTAAAAAAACCGTATATTTTAACTTTTTTACTTGAAAAGTGTTAGTTTGTTTTGCTCAGGAATCCATATTTCTTCACGACCAAGTTTCATTGTGCATCACTTGGTTGTTATACTATTTTCAACTTTCAAATTTGGTACTTTTTTATGACTCTTTCTCGAGGGAAATTTCAACTCCCGCTAATACTATTTTTCAGCCTGACCTCAATGAGCGCTCATTCTGATAAGCTTGACCAGGCTATCAAGGTTGATACGGCAACCAATAACACGGCTATCCAATCGCAAAAGAAAATTGATAACTTGAGCAACCAAGCTCAAAAAGCATTGGCCGAATATCGATCCGCTACCCGCCAAACTGAAACATTAAAGACTTACACTAGCCATTTGCGGGAGCTGATTAAATCACAGACTGAAGAAAAAACCTCCCTTCAACAACAACTCGAAGAAATTGAAACTACTCAGCAAGAGATCGTACCGTTAATTTTACGTATGCTGGATAGCCTGGAAAGTTTTATTCAATTGGATCTGCCTTTTTTACCTACAGAGCGGCAGCAACGCTTATCCTTACTTAAAGATATGGTGGTAAGAGCAGATGTGACTAACGCAGAAAAATTCCGACGCATCATGGAGGCTTATCAAATCGAAAATGATTACGGAAAAACTATTGAAGCTTATCGAGCTAACTTGGATATTAATGGTAACACCAGTTCCGTTGATTTTTTACGCATGGGCCGGGTAGCTTTGTATTATCAACGTCTGGATGGTAGTGAAACAGGATTTTGGAATAGAGAAACCAAGGCTTGGGAAACCCTGGACTCAGATTACCGTAACGCTATACGTAAAGGTTTACGGATGGCTCGAAAACAAACAGCACCAGACCTAATAATAATTCCTGTTCCTGCAGCGGAGTCAGCAAAATGAGAAATTTACTGATTTTCTTAAGTGTATTTTTGCTTAGCCTAAGTGTACCCGCCAAACATCTCGATCTAGATCAACTTCTAAGAGAAGTTAAACAGTCTCAAGGCGTACAAGGCAAAATCAACAAAACCAGAGAGGCGCGTTTTATCGCAGAAAAAAATCAGCAGCAAAAATTATTGGCGGTAGCGAAAGCAGAATTACAAACACAAGAGCGCTTGAGTGAACAGTTAAAATCCAAGTTGGATAGCAATGAAGAGGACCTTGGACAGTTAGAAACAGAATTAAAAAATCGCAGTGGAGTATTAGGCGAACTGTTTGGCGTCGCAAGGCAAGCTGCGGGAGACTTAAAAGCAGATTTCGAAAACTCAATTATTTCACAACAGTTTCCTAATCGAACTAAACAACTTGATGAGTTGGTTAACAATAAAGCTCTACCCACTATAGACCAGTTAGAGTCTTTATGGTTTACCTTACAACAGGAGATGACCGAAACCGGAAAAGTAGTTCATTATCAAACAGAAATTTTGACTGCTTCTGGAGAGCCTAGAGCAGCAAAAGTGGTCCGTATTGGCGGTTTTAATGCTTTAGCCGAGGGCAAGTATCTTCGTTACTTGCCAGAAACTGGAAAGCTGGCTGAACTGGCTAGGCAGCCCGGAAGTAAGTATACATCTTTGGCGGCTGACTTTATGGAAAGCACTTCAGGGCAAGCCGATGTTGCCCTTGATCCGACCCGTGGCGTCATGTTGAGTTTATTAATCCAAACTCCCGATGCATTTGAGCGCATTAAGCAAGGCGGTATCATTGGCTATATCATTCTGGCACTGGGTGTAGCAGGCTTTGTTTATGCCATTTGGCGACTGATCGCCTTAACATCGATCGGAACCAAAATGTCACAACAAATGGAAAATACTGAGCCAGATAAAACTAACCCACTGGGAAGAGTGATTGCTGCAGCACAACAACATGGCGCACAAGATACTGAAACGTATGAGTTGTTACTGGACGAAGCGATCACCAAGGAAATCCCGAGGCTGGAAAAAGGTCAGTCCATGATTAAATTGCTGGCCGCTGTAGCACCCTTATTGGGGCTGCTGGGTACCGTTACCGGGATGATTGCGACATTTCAATCCATCAGCCTATTTGGTACTGGCGACCCCAAACTCATGGCCAGCGGTATTTCCCAGGCACTGGTCACCACCATGCTGGGACTAGTGGTTGCGATCCCTTTGTTGTTTTTACACAGCCTGGTTGCTTCTCGCAGCCGCACGTTGGTACAAATCCTGGATGAGCAGTCTGCAGGATTACTCAGCAAACGTTTGGGGAAATAATGTCATTCCTGTTTGATTTTTTTGATGGCTTGCGGACTTTTTTAAATGCCGGAGGCAATGTATTGTGGGTTATATTAATTCTATCCCTTTGCTTATGGTGTTTAATTATCGAACGCCTATTATTTTTCAAACTCAATTATTCTGAGCAAAAAAATGCCTGGCTTGCGCAATGGAATGAGCGACATGACAAATCTTCTCAACATGCTTTGAATATTAGAAAGGCTATTATTTCCGAAGCAAAAATCACCATGAATCGATTTGTACCCAGCATCAAAATGTTAATTGGCCTTTGCCCCCTATTTGGCTTATTGGGTACAGTGACGGGGATGATTCACGTCTTTGATGTTATGGCCGTCACTGGCACAGGCAATGCCAGAGCAATGGCTTCCGGAATTTCTCAGGCCACTATTCCAACGATGGCTGGTATGGTCATCGCCATTGCCGGGCTGTATTTTAATAAACTGATCGAAGAACGTGTCAGTGATGAAACCCATTTACTTACCGATTTACTAAAATACCATTAAATATGCGCCGCAGAGCCAGCCGTTCAGCTTCCGAACAATCTTCTGATATCGACATGACGCCGATGCTAGACATCGTGTTTATCATGTTGATTTTCTTTATCGTTACGACCTCTTTTGTTAAAGAATCAGGTATCGATGTCAACCGTCCCACCGCACAAACCGCGGAAAGGAAAGAACAGGGCCATATTATTGTTTCGATAAAGCCCAATGGTGAAATCTGGATCGATAAAAGACAAGTCGATATTCGAGCGGTACGAGCCAATGTAGCTCGATTACATGCAGAAAACCCACTAGGTTCGGTTATTATTGCTTCTGATAAGGACACTAAAGTTCATGTTTTGGTGCAGGTGATGGATCAGATTCGTTTGGCTGGTATCTCTAACGCATCCATAGCAACAGAGTCTGAATCTCAGTGAACCGGTTATTTCCTGCACTTTCTTTGAGCCTTCTGGTTTCGCTTGGGTTGTTTTGGTTAATGCAGTTTATGATCATGAACAATCAACAAGGCTTCAAGAAAACCGATAACTTGAAGATGGTTGAGTTTGTGCGACTAAAGCGAGAAACACTACTGCAAACTAAAGACCGTAAGATTCCAGACAAACCGCCGCCAAAAAAACAGCCTCCCCCACCCACCATGCAAGTGACACAAACCAGTGTCTCGCAACACAAAATTCCAGATATGGCGATGCCCAATTTAGACCTGCCATTACAAACAAGCCGATTTAGTGGCCCAGTAGTGGGGGGGCTGCAAATGGGAAAAGGGAAAATCAGTACCAATCTAATCCCTTTGGTTCGTATTAAACCACGTTATCCAATGCGTGCTCTTTCCAGGGGCATTGAAGGTTGGGTAAGAGTTGAATTTACGATTACCGAAACTGGCACGGTAAAAAATGCCAAAGTCGTTGAATCGCAACCTGATTCCGTATTTGATCGTGCTGCATTAAAAGCCGTTGCTCGCTATAAATTCAAACCTAAAATTATTGATGGCAAGGCTGTTGAGCACCGTGCTGTACTACCCATTCAGTTCAAATTATCCAAATGATGCAAATATACTTCGCACGGTCAAAGATGCTGTCTTCGCCATTTTCTATCTGTTGGTTTTTCCTTTGTTTCGTACTAATACTACAGCCTGTCATCGGTTATGCTAAAGAAGGAGACAAATCCACAACCGTTTCACCTTCTTTATACAAAAAATTATCCAAAGTTGAAAAACTGATAGAAAAAAAAGCGTATTCACAAGCTCAACAAATCATCAGCAAAGCCTTGAATAGCGCCAAAAAAGGCAGCTATGAAGAAGCTGTCACTCTACGTACTTCAGCGTCCATCTATGCCTTGCAGGAGAAATACTCTAAGGCTGCCAGCGCCTTATCAAAGTGCCTTGCCCTTAAAACCTTACCCGAAAAGCAAGAGCAACAAGCTTTGCTTAATCTGGGTCAAATATATATGGCTATGGCGCAATACAATAAAGCAGTTAAAGTATTGCAGCCCTGGCTGCAATCCAATCCCAGACCTGATGCAGAAATTTCTATTCTCTTGGCAAATGCTTATGCCCAATTAAAACAATACCGAAAAGCATTGCCCCATGTAGAGCAAGCCATTAAAACCACAAAAAAACCTGCCGAGTCCTGGTATCAACTCAATCTGGCATTATACGTTGAGCTGGAAAATTATTCGGCAGCGGCGAGAATTTTGCAAAACCTGGTTGCGCGCTATCCAGAAAAAAAACAATATTGGTCACAATTGGCTTCCGTTTTCCAACAATTGAAGAATTATAAAAAGGCTGTCTCAATCCGTAGCCTGGCTTATAAAAAAGGCCTTTCTACCACTGAAAAAGAAATCCTTGAATTAGTAAATCTTTATTTTACTATTGATTTACCCTACAAAGCCGCACAGCTTTTAAAAACTGAACTAAACAGTGGACGAGTAAAAAACAATTCAAAAAACTGGGAAATGCTTGCTAATGCCTGGACTCAGGCCAAGGAATTTGATCATGCAACCCAAGCCTTGGGAAAAGCTTCAAAGTTAAACCCTAAAGGTAGGCTTTATCAACAGCTTGGCAGAATTTATGTGGAACAAGAAAAATGGGGCTTAGCTGTTAAAGCTCTAAACAAGGGGTTGCTAAAAGGTAACTTAAAGCAACCCGGTAATGCTTATTTATTATTGGGTATGAGCCAATACGAACAAAAAAATATAAAGCCTGCCAGACAAGCATTTACTAATGCCAGAAAATATAAAAGAACACGAAAAGCTGCCGGACAATGGTTAGCTTATATAGCCTCTGATAAACCGGCAGATCAATAAGTTTCCACTGGGAGCATCGGCTCTTCATAGAGGCGCTTCATTTTCCAGCCAGCAAACAAGTCTTCCTGAAATGACAAATCGTTGTCTATTGCATATTCATAGCAACTTCTAAATATTTTTGCAGTTCGAAATGCGTGTAACTCATCATCCGCAGTAATTGTTTCTACATTTCCCACCTGGAAAGTTTTGTTTTTTGATTTACCCTTATCGACCCAAAAGACGGTATAACATAAATAACTTTTATCTTTACGATGATCATGTTTTACCGTCCTTGAAACGCCGGTAACGCCCGTTGTGGTTTTGTTTTTAGGTGGTTTTAAAAACCTAGTTCTGCTGCCTTTTAAAGCGACCAACATTTGATCGCGCCAAGTAATTGCGGCGTTCAGAGATTTCCCTCTGTTACCCCATAACTTATGCGAGAAATATCGACTATTTTCTTTTCCTCGCCTTACAATACGAACCTGATAACCGAAAACATCCGGCTCAGTAATATGTTTATGTTTTGCCATTTCTTAATAGTTCCCCGATCTAATCTATAATCTAGCTAGGACTTGAAGCACAACGCTTTACTGGGCTTTACTGAAATACCCAGCGAAACAGACAGATGCTCAATAGTGTGGTTCCTTATTGATTATTATTATGTAAGTTTTTAACTACAAATTAACATTAAAGTTCTGGTGAAATCAAGATAAAGTTTTGTCCACTTCTCTATTTCTCAGTGATTTAGTGTAGAATAGTTTCAGCCACTTTCTGTGGACCAATTCAAAAAACAAAAGTTCTTTTTTCCGTAAAAATTCTAAGGAGATAAATAATGAGTGTATTAGTTGGCAAACCAGCCCCCGATTTTTCTGTTCCAGCGGTGTTAGGCGATGGCCAGATCGTTGATGAATTTAATTTTTCTGCTGCAACTAAAGGTAAATATGCAGTTATCTTTTTCTATCCACTAGATTTTACTTTTGTTTGTCCAAGTGAACTGATTGCGATGGACCACCGCATGGATGACTTTACCAGCCGTGGTGTGGAAGTGATCGCAGTATCTATTGATTCACATTTTACCCATAATGCCTGGCGCAATACACCGATCAACGAAGGCGGAATCGGGCCGGTTCGATATACGATGGCGGCTGATATGGCTCATTCGATCTGCAAAGATTATGATGTCGAAGCAGATGCGCCCGCAGTAGCATATCGTGGCAGTTTTTTAATCGACAAAAATGGTGTTGTGCGTCACCAAGTTGTCAATGACTTACCTCTTGGCCGTAACATGGATGAAATGATACGTATGGTTGATGCTTTACAGTTCCATGAAGAACATGGTGAAGTATGCCCTGCCGGTTGGAACAAAGGTGATTCTGGCATGAATGCAAGTCCGGATGGTGTTGCAGATTATCTAGGTAAAAACGCGGATAATTTATAACCCGTACAAAAACAAGGCGCACTATGGCTCTTTTATCCTAGAAAAATTAGTTGGGCGCGGAATTATAGTGCGAGCTATTGGTTTCACAGTGCTTTGAAAAAATCTGAGCTTCATCCATTCGGTTAAGCGGGTATTTTTTTGGAGTGCTGTGGAATCAATAGCTTGTGCTAGAATCCGTGATCCAACTGATTATTCTAGGTTTAATAGTGCGCCATTTATATTCTCATGCACTTGAATGCTAACACTCAAATACGTGAAGAATAAAGAGACTTAATCGCTCATTTCTTTAGCCTTACCCAAGAGAAATTTGTGCCGAATAAATATGGTAATAACACAGGCAATGATTGCCGGTATCTGACGAATTGCCAGCAATAGGCCCACTGAGTTGTGCGCAAATGCATTCAGCAATGGATTAGCAATAATTATTGTTGCCAACCCCCATGCTATCCAGTAGCCAATCAAGCCTATCACTGCCCATTGAATGGCCGGTAGCTCAAGTTTTTTTGCCGTAGTATAAAACCACCATAAAAAGAAAAAACCCACAATTTTTGCTAGTAACATTTGTCTCTCCTCAATTTCCTAGAAAAATCAGTTGAATGCGGAATTATAGCGCAAGAGCTTGTGCTAGAAACCGTGGGCAACTGATTTTTCTAGGATTTATTATAATTATTGCTTTCGTGGCTCATCCAGATAGAATTGACACCGCAATGATTAATGCTACGAAGCCACAGCTAAATATTACTACATCCTAAGAAATTGAAATGGTCAAATTACTGAGAATCACCCTTCTGATTGCTTCAATTATCTTGATGATAATTATCGGCGCTGTGATTCTTCTGCCTTTAATTATCGACCCGAATGATTATAGGCCAGAAATCGAAGCCGCCGCATATAGATACACGGAAAAAAAACTGGTTTTAGAAGGCAGTTTAGAACTTACAGTTTTTCCTTGGCTTGGCGTTACTACGGGAAAGGTTCTTATTCTAAATCCTTCGACCCCAGACCAACAAGCGCTGGCGACGATTGATGAAGGTCAGCTAAAGGTTAAACTGTTGCCTTTATTACGCCAAAAAATAGAACTGAGTCGAATCGTTCTAAAAAAACCCATAATACATCTGATAACAGATAAAGAGGGAAATAACAATTGGAGCAAAAAGGCTCCAGCCAAGATCGCTACAGCAGAAAAACAATTACCAGATACTGGCATCCCCAAAAATTCAGAAATAATAACTGACGATACGCAGGAACCTGTATCGAAATCATCGTTTCTAAAAGAAATGATAATTGCAGGAGTTAGTATAGAAAATGGCAGAATAATCAGGATAAACAAACAAAAAAACCGACAAACTGAAGTTACTCATCTTAACTGTGAGATAGGGACATTAGCATACAATCAACCTGTTCCAGTAAATTTATCAATGGAGCTCCAGCGAAAGCCTAGCCAATCAGAACAACTAACAGTCAAAGGGCAGGTGGTTTTCAACAAAAATTTAGATCATTTTAAATTAAATGATGTTGAGATTAATGCCCTTGTTGAAAAACCATCGGTTGATAACAATATTGTCGTCACGGCACGGAGCCCAAATATCGAATTGGATTGGCAAAAGCAGGATCTTAAAGTTGAAAAGTTGAATGTAACATCTGGCAACATGATCTTATCCGCCAACTTGGTTGGCAACAAAATCAAAGATAACCCTGAAATAAAAGGTGTCGTCACCCTCAACGTATTCAACCCGCGTGAGTTTCTAACTTACCTTGGAAAACCGGTTCCTGCGACGAAGGATAATTCCTCATTAACGCGACTATCAGGCTCATTTAATTTACTTGCCAGTAAAAACTCAGCACAATTTAACGACTTTCAAGCGCAATTAGATGACTCAAATATCGCTGGAAACTTCCATGTTACCGACTTTAAGCAGCCAGCATTTAAATTTAATTTAAACATTGACACACTCAATCTTGATCGTTATTCATTAATCAAACCCACCCCCCCAAAAGATATTCAGGCTCCCGCCCAGGAGCAAACTAAAGCCCCAGAAAAATCAGCTACTGAATCAGGAGCCAAGACACCTGAAGATCCTCATCCCAAACCAGATCCTCAAACGAATAAACAGAAAAAATCAGACACCAATATTTTCCCTATCGATCTTTTGCGAAAAATAAATGCCACCGGGATTCTTTCAATATCTAAAATGACTACCAAAGGGCTGAGTCTGCAAGATTTGACAATTAACTTCGACGCTAAAAATGGTGTTTTGAAAACCAACCACAAGATTAACAAATTGTATCAGGGACACTATTCAGGAAATTTACACCTCGACATCAACAAGCAACCCCCGGCGATTGCTCTAAACGAAAGATTTGCCAGAATTCAAGCGTCACCGCTGTTAAAAGCACTATACGGAAAAGCCCGCCTAAGCGGTACTTTAAATGGCAACACTAGCCTGTCAAGTCGTGGAAACACTACTCACGAGCTAAAAGCCAAGCTGAAAGGTAAAGTCCATGTCTCCTTAAAAAAAGGGGTGCTTTATGGCTTTAATCTTGAGGAAATGGTCAGAAAAAGTAAAGCCCTTCTGAAAAAAAAAGAGTATTCGCCGAAACAGAAACATACCGATTATTCTATCATCACAGCTAGCGCTACCATCAAAAACGGTTTGTTAAAAAACGAAGATCTCTATGCAGAATCGGAACGCCTTCGCGTTTCCGGAAAAGGTACGATTAACCTAGTCAACAAACAACTGGATTATGATGTACTTGCCAAACTGATGGAGCGCAAACAATCAGAAGATGAGACTGACCAAGTTAAACGATCTCTTGGAATTAATATTGCCGGCTCCACTGAACAGCCTGCTTTTACGCTTGACCTCAAATCACTAATATCTGAAAAAGAAAAACAAAAATTGTATGACAAAGCAGAGAAAAAACTAGGTAAAGGAGTCAGTAACCTCTTAAAACAATTACTAAATTAACTGATGATCCCAGAGGACTTCCATAAAGCATTACTTGATTGGTTTGATGATCACGGGCGAAAAGACTTGCCGTGGCAAAAAAACATCACTCCTTATAAAGTTTGGGTTTCCGAAATAATGTTGCAACAAACCCAAGTTGCTACGGTTATTCCCTATTTTGAACGGTTTATGGAAAAATTCCCTACGGCCGAAGCTTTGGCAGATGCAGATTTGGATGAAGTGCTTCATAGTTGGTCAGGTCTTGGCTATTATGCCCGTGCCAGAAATTTGCATAAATCTTCTCGCTTGATTATGAACCAAGATTTTCCGAACACGCTAGAAGATCTTACACAATTACCGGGTATTGGGCTATCCACAGCTGGAGCAATTTTATCCATCGCCTGCCAACAAAGTCATGCTATTTTGGATGGCAACGTCAAGCGTGTCTTCACTCGATTTAAAGCCATTGAGGGATGGCCAGGGCAAAGCAAAATCAACAAGGAGCTATGGGAGATAAGCCAGCAATATACGCCTCTCAAACGTACTGCCGAATATACTCAGGCAATTATGGATTTGGGCGCAACAATTTGTACCCGCAAAAATCCATCCTGTATAAAGTGTCCGGTCCATTTGGGTTGTAAAGCCAAACAGTTAAATAGAATAGATGACTTTCCAACCCCAAAACCCACTAAAACATTGCCGGTAAAACAATGCGCTTTTTTGATTCTGAAAAATTCAGAAAATGAAATCCTACTGGAAAAACGTCCGCCGACAGGAATTTGGGGCAGTTTATGGAGTTTTCCAGAATTTACAGATATTCAGGCCGCCTGTTTTTGGTGTCATGGCAAAAACATTCAAACTGATAAGTTACAAACGCTATCGCCTGGAAGGCATACCTTCTCACATTATCATCTCGATTATTCAGTGATATTGATAACA
Source organism: Methylococcaceae bacterium (assembly GCA_030618325.1). Classification (GTDB taxonomy): domain Bacteria; phylum Pseudomonadota; class Gammaproteobacteria; order Methylococcales; family Methylomonadaceae; genus JALSJK01. The sequence goes on from JAUXDP010000001.1 coordinate 18,926, forward strand.
ACCGAAAACCCTACAAATTATGTGATGGAAGCCAATCACTCAGTTTGGTATAAAGCTCAAAATAAAGATAAAATTGGCTTACCTACACCGATTAAAAAACTAATTCAAGAAAACATCTAACGAGGAAACTAATGACTAGAATAATTCATTGTACAAAACTTGGCATCGAAGCAGAAGGTTTGGACAACCCTCCTTTTCCAGGCCCAAAAGGACAACATATTTATGAAAATGTTTCGAAACAAGTGTGGCAAGAATGGCTAAATATGCAAACCATTCTTATTAATGAGCATAAGCTTGCCAGCTTTGAACCCAAAGCCAGAAAATTTCTTGAGCAAGAGCGGGAAAAGTTTTTATTTGCTGATGGCATTGATATGCCTGAAGACTATGTTCCTACAAAATCCTAAGAGGCGGGCTTATACTACGCACCGGCTAGTGCATTTAGCCTAGAAAGATCAGTTGGGTGCGGAATTATAGTGCAAGCTATTGGTTTCAAAGTACTTTGAAAAAATCTTAGCTTCACCCATTCGGTTAAGCGGGTATTTTTTTGAAGTGCTATGGAATCAAAAGCTTGTGCTAGAATCCGTGATCCAACTGATTTTCCTAGGTTTAATCTAAATCCCCCGCCAAAAAAAATTGTCGGGGTTCCTAGCGCCTCATAGACTCAAAAAATTCAGCGTTGGTTTTGAAATCCTTAAGTTTGCCCAGGATAAATTCTGAGGCAGCTATTTCATCCATCGGCTGCAATATCTTTCTCAAAATCCAGGTTTTTTGCAACTCTTCAGGATCAACCAGATACTCTTCGCGACGGGTACCGGAACGATTGATGTTAATGGCTGGATAGACTCGTCTTTCAGCAATTTTGCGATCCAGATGCAATTCCATATTGCCCGTACCTTTAAATTCCTCGTAAATAACTTCATCCATTCTTGATCCAGTATCCACCAAAGCGGTCGCAATAATAGTCAGGCTACCGCCTTCTTCAATATTACGTGCGGCACCAAAAAAGCGTTTAGGTTTTTCCAGAGCATTTGCGTCCACCCCACCCGTTAATATTTTTCCAGAAGAGGGCGCTACAGTGTTATACGCTCTTGCAAGACGTGTAATTGAGTCTAACAAAATAACTACATCGTGTTTATGTTCAACCATTCGCCTGGCTTTTTCAATAACCATATCAGCGACCTGAACATGTCGGGTAGCAGGCTCATCAAAAGTACTGGATACGACTTCGCCTCGAACACACCGCTCCATTTCGGTTACTTCTTCTGGGCGCTCGTCTATTAGCAACACAATCAAGTAACACTCTGGGTGTTTCTCAGCAATGGACTGGGCTAGACTTTGCATAATCATGGTTTTACCGGCCTTTGGCGGTGAAACAATCAAGCCCCGCTGGCCTTTACCAATAGGTGCAATCAGATCTATCACTCTCCCCGTCAAGTCTTCACTGGTACCATTGCCCAGCTCCAGAACAAATCTTTCATTTGGAAAGAGAGGAGTTAAATTAGTAAATAGAATTTTATGTTTAGCATTTTCAGGGGCTTCAAAATTGATTTGTTCAACCTTGAGCATAGCGAAATATCGCTCGCCTTCTTTAGGTGGGCGGATCTTGCCGCTGATGGTGTCCCCTGTTTTTAAACTGAATCGGCGAATTTGGCTGGGAGAAACATAGATATCATCAGGACCAGCAAGATATGAGCCTGAAGGAGATCGTAAAAACCCGAAACCATCCTGTAAAATCTCTAAAACACCATCGCCAAAAATATCTTCACCACTTTTTGCCTGTCGTTTCAAGATGGCAAAAATTAACTCCTGCTTTCTGGTTCTGGAGACATTATCTAGTCCGAGTGAGTCGGCTATATTTATGATTTCACTAATTTGTTTTAATTTTAATTCACTAAGGTTCATATGTAGAAATAACTAAGAATTTTATGCGTACACATCTGAGTGCACAGAAAAGGAAAACTGGAGTGGGGTATATTTTAGTTTGTGTGGTATTTTTAGTGCAATGAAGTATGCACCGTCTAAGTATAACTGAAAATTCTGACCCGTCAAATAAATATATTCAATGGGCCAGGAAAAGCATTTGCTTTCAAATTCAAAACCTCAGTTGCGCGCCCCTAAAACGAATAATATTCAATACTTTACTTGCCAAGGAGTGCTTTACTGAGGTTTTATCAGGTTAAATATTACTATCGATAAATTCGGCTAATTGGGTCTTGGTTAAGGCACCCACTTTGGTACCTTCTACTTCACCATCTTTAAAAAGCATCAATGTTGGAATCCCTCTAACGCCATAATGTTGTGGTGAATCAGGGTTTTCATCGATATTCAGTTTAGCAATAGTCAATTTACCTTTATATTCTTCTGCAATCTCATCCAATACGGGGCCAATCATTTTGCATGGACCACACCATTCTGCCCAATAATCTACTAGTACCGGCCCACTCGCCTTGACGACAACTTCGTCAAAATCACTATCCGTTACATGAAGGACTTCTTCACTCACGTTTATCTCCAAATGTTAAATAAGTCAAAACTATAGGAGGGATGGGCTTGTTTTGTCAATATATTTATCTGCTTTCTACATTTATTCTCTGGATTGCAGGGTGATTTTATTCTTGCTTAGGATCGAAACCCCTTAAAGTATAGGGCACTCACCCATACTTCGCATGACCGCGCGAAGTTACCAATACAGAGGGAGATGTGATAAACAAGAAAATACGTTATTCTATGTTGTCATGAAAAAAACCCACTTAACAGAAACCCGATTCAGTAATCTTGAATTATCCAACTCTATTCTCCGTAGCCTTCGAGATGCCAATTTTGAGAATTGCTCTCCAATTCAGGATCAAGCTTTGCCATTGGCTTTACGAGATAAGGATATTGCCGGACAGGCACAAACCGGCACCGGGAAAACAGCTGCTTTTTTATTAGCTACTTTTCAGCGCCTGATTAATGATGAGAGTGAAACAATCAAAAATCCCAGGGCTATCATTATCGCTCCAACCCGTGAACTTGCTATTCAGATTCATAAAGATGCCTTACTACTCAGCTCACACCTGGATTTAAAGTTTGCTTTGATTTATGGCGGTACTGATTATAAAAAGCAATTGCTACAAATAAAAGCCAATGTAGACATCGTTATTGGTACACCCGGCAGAATCATCGACTTTTATAAACAAAAAGCATTTACTTTGGATAATATCCAGGTAATGGTTCTGGATGAAGCCGACCGCATGTTTGACATGGGGTTTATCAAAGATATCCGTTTTTTATTACGCCGGATGCCCGCACCAGAAAAACGCTTAAGCATGCTTTTTTCTGCAACGCTTTCGTTTAAAGTGACAGAGCTGGCCTACGAACATATGAACAACCCGATAATGATTAAGATAGAAACAGAGGCGGTGACCTCTAAAGCTATCAATCAATTTGCTTTCAGTCCGGCCAATGAGCAAAAAATTCCGCTATTAATCGGTATTTTAAAAAGCCACAAACCTGAACGCTGTATTATATTTGTTAATACTAAAAAAGCCGCCGAACAGCTTAGTGATTATCTTGGAGCCAATGACTTTAAGGCAGCCACATTAAGCGGGGATGTTCCTCAAGAGAAGCGCCAGCGATTACTAAACAGTTTTCAGGAAAATAAACTACCCATTATGATTGCGACTGACGTTGCAGCAAGAGGATTACATATTCCTGATGTTTCTCATGTGATTAATTACGACCTGCCACAGGACGCTGAAGACTATGTCCACCGTATCGGCAGAACGGCACGTTTTGGTGCCAGTGGCGAAGCAATTAGTTTTGTTTGTGAAGAATATGCCTATTCCATGCCAGATATTGAGGCTTTTATAGGCGAAAAAATTCCTACACAGACCGTTACCGATGATCTTTTGGCGAATGACATTAAACAACCGGAAAAAAGGCCATCGCGCTCGTACAATAAACCACGCAAATATCCATCACAAAAACAAAGTTCTCAGAACAGGAGTCGACCACCCACATCTAACAGTAACTTGTAAGTTTAAAGCCCAACCATTAGCTCTCTAAAATCTTCAATGGCAGGATAGCCATCAATGATCCTTTTTGCTTGACTGGTATCGGGCAAACTGACTGAAATCACATATTTTATCCCAAAGGCTCTGGCAGAACTTAATACTGCCAGATTATCGTCAATCAACACCGTTCGCCGTGGATCAAAATGATATTTTCTCTGAAATAGCGGCCAAAAATCAGCATGTTCTTTGGGTTTGCCAAAATCATGCGAGGACACCAGTTCATTAAAAAAATGCTGGAGACAGGTTTTTTCCATTTTCAAATCCAGACTGTCTCGATGGGCGTTAGTGACTAATATCACCTGCTGCGAAGATTGTTTTATTCGAGTCAGGAAATCAGTAACATGAGGTAAGACACTAATTAACCCAGCAATCTCCCGCTTTAAGCCAACAATATCCAGTTGCAAAGCTTCGCTCCAGTAATCCAGGCAATACCATTCCAGCTTGCCCTGCATCGCTTTAAATTGTGGGACTAATTGTCGTTTGGCTTCTGCTAACGTAATTTGCTGCTGTGTTGCGAAACTTTGTGGCACAAATTCCTGCCAGAAATGATTGTCGAAATTCAAATCCAGCAAGGTTCCGTCCATATCCAGTAAAACGGTATCAATTTTTTGCCAATCCAACATTAATCTAGGTATAGTATTAAAAATTATTTCATTCCTAAGATGCCAGAAAAGCCAAAAATCCTCAATAAAAAAGTTCTAGCTACCACGAGACTGTTCTGTATTGAAGCACTGGATCTAGAGTTCAGTAATGGAGAAAAACGCACTTTTGAACGATTAGCCCGCAGTGGATCAAATGGAGCCGTTCTGATTGTACCCATGTTGGATGCTGAGACGGTATTACTGATTCGGGAATATTCCGCGGGTACAGATCGTTATGAATTAGGTTTACCTAAAGGCAAAACTGAACCTGATGAACCCATTTTAGCAACAGCAAACCGGGAATTAAAAGAAGAAGTAGGCTATGGTGCGCGTGATTTGGTGCATCTAACCACCGTTTCTATCGCGCCAGGCTACCTGGAACATACCACTGATATTGTTCTTGCTCGTGATCTGTATGAAGAAAAATTACCTGGAGATGAACCAGAAGAGCTAGAAGTTATTCCCTGGAAATTATCTGAAATCCCAGATCTTTTAGCTACAGGGGAATGTACCGAAGCTCGTAGTATTGCGGCATTATATTTAACAAAGGAGTTTCTCAAAGCATGACCGAAAATCACTATTCTTCGTTACTAGACCCAGTCAAAACTATCGCTGAAGTCGCGGGCGAAAAAATCATGGCTATTTATGGCACGGAATTTAAAGTCGATACTAAAGAAGACAAATCACCTTTAACAGAAGCCGACCTGGCAGCGCATCACTATATTGTTGAAGAATTAGAAAAAATATCATCCTACCCAATTATTTCCGAAGAGTCTTCCGACATCCCCTTTGCCGAGCGTAGTAGCTGGGAGACTTATTGGCTGGTCGACCCATTGGATGGTACCAAAGAATTTATTAAACGAAATGGTGATTTTACTGTCAATATTGCATTGATCCATCAACACCATCCGGTTTTGGGTGTGGTTTATGTGCCTTTTAAAAGGGAATCATACTATGCTGTTGAAGAAGGGGGGGCATTTAAACAAACTATGGATGAGGCGCCACAAAATATATCAGTCAAAAAACAATTCACCGATGATCTAGTCGTTGCTGGCAGCAGCTCCCATGTCACCGAAGAGCTGAAACAATATTTGGACAAATTACCTCAACACGAGCTTATTTCCATTGGCAGCTCATTAAAATTTTGTCTGGTTGCCGAAGGTACCGCCGATTTGTATCCCCGCATCGGATTAACCAGCGAATGGGACACCGGCGCTGCACAATGTGTTGTTGAACAAGCAGGTGGATTAGTCACCGATTTACAAGGCAATAAACTGCAATATAACACCAAAGAATCTTTTTTGAATCCATTCTTCTTGGTATTTGGTAACACCAGCTATGACTGGACTCAATACGTTTAAAATATAGAACCTCTTCCATGCAAACCCTAAAAAATCTATTAGATAGCAACAGAATTTGGGCTGAAAACATTAGAACACAAAACCCTAATTTTTTTACCGATCTGGCTCACCAGCAAATGCCGGAATATTTATGGATAGGCTGTTCAGACAGCCGCGTTCCAGCCAATCAAATAGTGGATTTGCAACCTGGTGAAATTTTCGTACATCGCAATATCGCCAACCTTGTCGTCCATACCGACCTCAACTGTTTATCAGTCATCCAATTTGCTGTTGAAGTACTCAAGGTTAAACATATTATTGTCTGTGGCCATTATGGATGCGGTGGAATAAAAGCAGCGATGGAAAGCAAAGTTCATGGATTGATAGATAACTGGCTTAGGCATATTAAAGATGTCTATCGGTATCATCAGGCAACAATTGATGCAGTGGAAAATGAGCAGGAAAAATTAAAACTACTCTGTGAAAGAAATGTTATCGAGCAGGTTGCTAATGTTTGCCATACTACAATTGCCCAAAGAACCTGGAAAGCAGGGAAAGAACTTTCTATTCACGGCTGGGTATATGATATCGAAGATGGTATTTTAAAAGATTTGGGAGTTTGTGTTACCGGGCTGGATCAATTGAGTTCCACTCATTTGTTAAAACACTACAGGGCAAAGGATTCTATTTAAAAGGCTTAGCAAAAGACCTACCCTTACTATACGAGCTTTCCCTCAGCAAAAAGAAATCACTATCAAATAGCTGTGTAAAGTATAGTGGGGTGTAACTCAAGAGCTACCAATGCTAATACCCATCAAAAAAACTTTTATTTTTGTTTTTATTGCGATATTACTTGCTGCTAGTTACTACTATCTTAAGCAACCCAAGCCCATTACAGTAAAAATATATACTGTAGAAAAAGGGCAGGTTAAATCTACCGTTTCCAATACCCGAGTTGGCACAGTAAAAGCCTGTAGACGCGCTTTTCTCGCTCCGGCAACTGGAGGCGAAGTTGCCAAACTGCATGTTGAGGAAGGTGATGTAGTTAAAGAAAGACAGGTGTTAATGGAAGTCTGGAATGAAGACCTGAAAGCACAGGTGGAATTGCAGATGGCTGAAATAACCACCAAGCAAGCGGCAGCCAGGCAAGCATGTCTGTTGGCGGCCGGAGCCGAAAGAGATGCGGTTCGCCTGAAAAAATTACAAAAACACAATCAAATCGTTTCTGAAAATGATGTTGATGATGCGGTTACATTAGCTCGGGCTAACAGAGCTGCCTGCCAATCAAAAAAAGCGGCTATACAAGTCAGTCAGGCTCGATTAAAAGTTGCCCTAGCAGCCGTACAACGCACCATGGTTTTTGCGCCGTTTGATGGTACTGTGGCTGAGGTCAATGTTGAACTCAACGAATTTGTCACGCCCTCTCCACCAGGCATTCCGACATTACCCGCCATTGATTTGCTGGATATCAGCTGCCTGTATATTTCAGCACCCATTGATGAAGTAGACGCACCCCGGATTAAACTGGGTATGAAAGCATGCGTTTCGCTAGATGCTTTTACGGAAAAACGCTGCTCTGGAATAGTGACCCGCATAGCCCCATACGTTCTGGAAAAGGAAAAACAGGCACGAACTGTCGAAGTCGAAGTCAAACTGTCAGATCCAAAAGAAACCCAAGATCTCCTGCCAGGCTATAGCGCCGATATAGAAGTCATTCTAAATAGCAAAGAACAGACCATACGAATTCCCACTGAGGCTATTATAGAAAATAATCGGCTAATGATCCTCAACAGCGAGGGCGTACTTGAAGAACGTGATTTTCAACCAGGTTTAAGCAACTGGAATAATACTGAAGTAATTACCGGATTGGACGTCGGTGAACAAGTGGTACTTTCTATTGGTCTTGATGGTGTAAAAGCCGGAAATAAAGCCATTGCGGAACAATGATCCAGTTGAAAAATATCCAACGATATTTTCAGGTTGGAGACCAAACCGTTCGAGCGTTAGATAATATAACTTTAACTATTGAGAACGGAGAATACATTTCGGTAATGGGGCCATCTGGATCAGGAAAATCCACTTTACTAAATATTATTGCCTTGCTGGATCACCCTACTTCTGGGCAATATCTACTCAATAATCAAGATGTCACACAACTGGATGATGATGCTCTGGCCAGGGTACGCAGGGACAATATCGGATTTGTATTCCAGTTCTTTCATCTGATCCCAAGGTTATCTGCAGCCGAAAACATTGAAATGCCCATGATTTTAGCTGGCATCAATAGACAGGAGAGGCGGCAACGGGTTAAAAAAGCCGTGGCAGCCGTTGGTTTATCCGACCGAGCTGACCACCGGCCCGATCAGTTATCAGGCGGTGAGTGTCAACGGGTCGCTATTGCCAGGGCCACCATCATGCGACCTGGAATATTGCTTGCTGATGAACCCACTGGAAATCTTGACAGTCATTCCGGTATCGAAATCATTGAGCTTCTGGAAAGACTCAATCAGGGAGGGGTGACGTTAATCATCATCACCCACGACCAGAGTCTTGGCGACCGGGCTAATCGCCAGATTCGCATTATTGATGGCAAAATCGCCACATAATATGCGCGCATCAGACACACTCTCACAAGCTTTCGGAGCAATTCGGTCTCAACCTTTACGCGCAACCTTAATCATATTAGCAATGAGCATAGGCATTGCTTCAGTCACCTTATTAACGGCTTTAGGAGAAAGCGCTCGTAATTATATTCTGTATGAGTTTCAATCTCTGGGCACACATCTTATTATCGTTCTTCCGGGAAGGACGGAAACAACAGGAGGGCAGCCGCCTTTATTTGGTGAAACACCCAGGGATCTAACGCTGAGTGATGCGAATGCTTTACTGCAAAGCCGTAATATCGCAGCTATTGCACCGATCAACATTGGCTCGGCCCCGGTTTCTGCTCGCGGTCTGGAGCGAGAAACCAATATTTTAGGCTCAACCTCCGCACTAAGACGTGTTCGACATCTGACCATGGCTGAAGGTCGTTTTTTGCCAGAAATGGAAAGCGATAAGGCCTTGCCGGTTTGTGTGCTTGGCCAAACCATCAAAAAAGAAATTTTTACAGGACAAAAAGCACTGGGTCAGTGGCTAAGAATCAATGATCGCCGATTTCGAGTTATCGGCGTATTGGCATCCGAGGGGCAATCCATTGGTGTCGGTTTTGATGAAATTGTTATTGTTCCAGTCGCTTCAGCACAAACGTTATTTAATACAGAATCATTATTCAGAATTCTCATCGAAGCCAAGTCAAAACCTGCCATGTATAAAGCAGTCACTGATATTAACAAAATCATCAAGGCCAGACACGAAGGTGAGCAGGACATCACCATTATCACCCAGGACAGCATAGTCAGTTCTTTTGACGAAATTTTAACTGCTTTAACACTAACCATTACCAGTATTGCCGGTATTAGTCTTGCAGTAGCCGGGGTTTTGGTGATGAATGTAATGCTAGTCAGCGTCGCTCAACGTACCTCAGAAATCGGTCTGCTTAACGCCCTGGGTGCATCAAAAGCGCAGCTAATCTCTTTATTTTTGGCTGAAGCGGCCATGCTTTGCCTTGCCGGAGCAATCCTTGGTCTCTTGTTGGGACAAGCCAGTGTTATGGTTTTACAAGCACTATACCCATCATTCTCTATATCTATTCCCCCTTGGGCACTTCTAGCCGCGCTTGTTGTTTCATTAACAACCGGATTACTATTTGGCGTACTGCCCGCTAGAAAGGCAGCAAAGCTTGATCCTGTAGAGGCACTGTCCAAACGGTAACCCAAAGATAAAAAAACTATTCTTCATTAACAAGCAATTTAGGTAAAATACCCTGTTAACAAATTATTTAGCAAAATACTAGCTGTGGAACCAGAACTAAAGAACATAGTCCAGACGCGAATTCCGACCCGGCATGGTGAATTTACGTTGCATTATTTCACCAATAATATTGACAAGAAAGAACATGTCGCTTTGGTTCATGGAGAAGTTGCAAACAAAAAAAATGTTCCTGTGCGAATACACTCTGAATGTTTTACCGGTGATGTATTAGGTTCCAGGCGCTGTGATTGCGGTGAACAATTGGATTTATCCTTGCAACTTATCAGTGATAATGGTCTGGGAGTGCTAATTTATTTACGCCAGGAAGGCAGGGGAATCGGCTTGTTGAAAAAATTGCAAGCGTATAATTTACAGGACCAAGGTTTGGATACCGTTGATGCTAATATTCATTTGGGTCATTTAGCAGATGAACGAGAATATACAATAGCCGCATTAATTTTGCAAAAATTACAGATCAAATCAGTTGATTTAATTACTAATAATCCCAAGAAAATTAATGAGCTTAAAAAACTGGGAATCACTGTAGAAAAACGGATTTCAATCGAAACTGATTATCATCATGACAATCTGGAATATCTAAAAACCAAAGTAAAAAAAATGAATCATCTGCTCTCAGTGCCCAAGGATGATGAGGACTAAATCGAATTTATTTCGATATGTGGTATTTCAAGTATTCTTACTAATATTCTCTGTTGCTCACGCAAAACAACAACTAAAACAAAACTTATTCCAAAACAAATTTTTCACCCTGTCACAAAATTCCGAACTACTTTGTGCGACCAGCTCAGAAAATTATCTTTCAAATACTGAACTGAATACCGTTGTTTCCTATTACGAACAAAGTCACCCTGGATTGCGCCATGATGCCGTTCAATTACTTACCAATCATATTTCTCCGAAGCATATCGAATTTTTGGTAGAGGCTGAACATTCCTGTCTGCAAGCAGAATCTGTAGATTTCTGTGTTCTCCAGAAATACTGGCAAAATCCAGAAGCGGCGTTACGGGTTTTAGCGTTATTTTATGATACCAAAACCATCATAAAACATAATGATGACTACTATTTCCCGCGTTTTACCGAAGATCATATCCGTTCTTTTGAAAAGTCAATTCGCAAAATACCGGCCTTTATGCGTACTCGTATTACCAAAGCCAAACCCATCCGCAATCTCAAGGAGTTTATAAAGGATCTTCCGCCCAGCAAACAGGAATTAATCATGGAGGCTTTTCCGAAAGACTCAGAAACCCGAGTCTGGCTGGATGATACTCACCCACTAAGCCTTTTACCTGGCACAGGTTTTATGGGCCAGGTTGTTGCGCAAGTATTTAATGGTCGAAATTCAGTTATTTTTACTATTAAAAGTTTCGATAAAGCCAAAGATGGCGAAATTTATCGTGATATTGACTTAAAGTATCTGGTCGATTTTCGCTTAGCATTGATTGTTCACGAGCTCGCCCATGTCATCGACAATTTTTATTTCTGGAATGGCAAGCGAGACCTGTATTTCTTTTACCGTTACCGAAAAATTTCAACCGACCGCCAAATGCGAGAAAACATTGCTGCGGCTAAATTAGCCCTCTGGCCTTCAAAATGGTTCGAAGCTTTTGAATTCTTGTGGGAAGTAAATGACGGTCGATATAACGGCAGGGCGGTGGAAAAATTTGCCGAACTGTTTGCCCAATACATTCTGATTCCTGAGCAATTAAAAAAAGCTTCACCGACTGGCTATATTTGGCTAAGGGATCATATTTTTCAAGGTATCGAATATACCGGTTATAGTTATTGCAATCAGGAAATTACCCGTCGCTTAACTTGGTGGGAAGATGCTGTTGCCAAGCCGCTGGGATATTTTTAGTTTAACTTTCCCGCCCTCTGTAGTACGGTCTGAACCAGACTTACCCAATATGCCGCACCTATTGGAAGAATTTCATCATTGAAATCGTAATGGGGATTGTGCAATAAACATCCTCCAGTTGAAGGCCCATTGCCAATCACGATATAGCACCCCGGCTTCTCCTGTAGCATATAGGCAAAATCTTCTGATCCCATTGAAGGTACTGGTGCCAAATCAAGACATGCCTCCCCTACGACATCCGTTGCTGCTTTAATCGCTATTTGGGTTTCTTTTTCATGATTAAAAGTTACCGGATACCCTGGGTTTTCGGGATTGAAGATAATTTTAGCTGTCATCTCAAACCCTGAACAGATGGAAAGGCATAATTGCTCTATTCGCTGTTTGATTAATTCCTGAACTTCTGATTTGAAACAGCGATATGTTCCTCTTAAAATTACCGTTTCCGGTATCGCATTCCAGGTTTCCCCTGCATGAATTTGAGTTAAACTCAGTACCGCTGAATCATCAGGATTAACATTTCGGCTGACAATGGTCTGCAACGCTTGAATCAATTGCCCAGCTACCATTATAGGATCCCGCCCTAAATGCGGCATCGCTGCGTGACAGGCCTGTCCGGTAATTTGAATTTCAAAACAGTCAAAAGCAGCCATCATAGGTCCCTCTTTTACCGCAAAATGCCCTTGTGGAATATCTGGAAAATTATGCATCCCAAAAACACAATCTGCCGGAAATAGATCGAATAGCCCCTCATCTATCATACGCCGTGCACCAGCCCTGCCTTCTTCTGCGGGTTGGAAAATGAAATAAACCGTGCCATCAAAACTATTGTTTTCGGCTAGATATTTAGCAGCGCCTAACAACATTGCGGAATGTCCATCATGGCCGCAAGCATGCATTTTTCCATCATGACAGGAGCGGTATGCAAAATCATTCTGCTCTTGTATAAATAAAGCATCCATATCTGCGCGTAGGGCAATTTTTCTACTGCTATTAGCAACTGAAAGAGACGCAACCACTCCTGTTTCAGCTAATCCCCGATGTACGGTTAATCCAAATGTTTGCAATTGTTCAGCAATATAGTCGGAGGTTTTTGTTTCTTCGAAAGCCGTTTCTGGGAACTGATGTAAATGTCGCCGCCATTGGCGCATTTGTTCATGCAATGGCTTCAGATCAGATAATAAATCCATAGATAAAAATATAATCACTTTAAATACAGTCGATTATAAACATTTTAAAAGAATAGAAGCAAAAAAATGAAAAATAACTTGTTCTCTATTTGTTCTTAATATAATATTACTGAAAACGAATGGAGAACAGGATGCCGAAAAACTTTACTTTAACTCGCAAGCAACAAGAGCTTTTTGAGTTTTTACTGAAAAGTCAGGATTTTTTTGATCAGCCACCAACCTTGGATGAAATTTGTTTGGCTATAAACTTAAAGTCCCGCGGCTCACTACATAAACATATTCAGGCTTTGATTAATGCCGGACTTATCGAAGCTCCGAACCGAAAACAACGGGGAATTCGACTCACCGAACAAGCAAAACAAGAACACCAGTTCGAACCAGAAGATAACAGTAGCTTACCCTTTATAGGTGCAATTGCAGCGGGTAAACCGATTGAGGCTATTGAAGACAAACACTATATGAACGTACCGGAGCAGCTTAAAACAGATAAGTCCTGTTACATACTTCAGGTAAAAGGCGATTCCATGATTGAAGATGGTATTTTTGATGGTGACTGGGTGGTTATTGAGCAACGAAGCACTGCCAGAAATGGCGAAATTGTTGTGGCCTTAATCGAAAAATCAGAAGCCACCTTGAAATACATTGAGCAATACCCTCATGAAACCATTTTGATTCCGGCAAATAAAGATATGAAACCCATGCATTTCAAACCTAATCAGGTAGAAATACAAGGCATTTTAGTAGGTCAAATGCGTAGTTATATACACTAAAACAAGAGAGGAAAATACTATGATGAACCGTATTCACATGCAAGATCAGATACACAATAGAATTGAAGATATAACAAACAACCAGCATTCCGTAAACAGGGATGAGTTGTTACAAAATATCGCAACATTGGCTATTGTAAGTACATTTTTATTACTAGGCCTAAGTTGGTAGTCAGTTGTGGAAAAAATTATCTCCCCATAACCTTCTCTCTTTAAAATGGAGAGAAGGTTGAGACATTTTGGAAGTGTTACTTAATTTTTTTTAAAAATCACTGGCCCATCAGGCTGTTCGGCTTCTTGCAAACAATGATAAGCAGCAGTATCAAAACGAATCTGTAATGATCGAGTATGATTATCATCCCTTAAATACTCTTCTGCTTCGTCATCAGTTAAGTGATTAGACATATAGTTCGCAATGCAGTCACAAGTTTTTTCAAAACGCTTCCTGTCATTCTCTTTATTAACAGAGTTTCTTATTTCTCTGGCTACACAATCTTCAGAAAATTCTTTTTTGAATTTTCCTTTTTCGCTCCAGGTAGCCTTATCAAGAGGTTGTGACATTTCCTTGTAATATTGCTTGTCTGCTACTTTTCCTGGCGCCATTTTATAATTATCAACTGATTTTGAAGTATCAGATCTTGGGCTGTTAGGTACCACAACCACTTCTTCATTATCATTAGAGCAAGCAGAAATAAATATGACCGTCAGCAAAGACAATACAAATAAAAAGTGATTTGATCTATTTTTGAAATTCTCCATCTATTTATACCTTGTAAATTAAATATATATTTTCAATCTTTGGACACGATTATTACACAATCTGATAATAAATTGATACGCCCGAATAAAATAACCCTAGAAAAACCAGTCGATCGGGGAAGAAATTATCCCACAAATAAAAGATAAGCCTAGATGCTAACAATTTAAATATGAAGAGTATAATGCCCAGACAATTAATCCTTTTTTTATCTTAAAGAACCAAACGTATTATGACGGAAGCAAGCTTATTATTTTCTGAAGCACAAAAAATTATTCCTGGCGGTGTGAATTCTCCAGTCCGTGCATTTAAAGGTGTAGGTGGTACGCCTGTATTTATCGATCATGCATCAGGCCCATACATTTTTGATAGTGAGGGTAAACAATACATTGATTACGTAGGTTCCTGGGGCCCTATGATATTAGGCCACGCACATCCTGAAGTCATCGCATCTGTAGTGCTAGCAGCTGAAAAAGGTTTGAGTTTTGGTGCTCCCACTGAAATTGAAACACTAATGGCGACAAAAATATGCGAATTGATGCCATCCATAGAACAAGTCAGGATGGTAAGCTCCGGTACAGAAGCAACCATGAGTGCTCTTCGACTGGCCAGGGGCTACACCGGTAGAGATAAAATTGTCAAATTTGAAGGTTGTTACCACGGTCATTCTGATTCATTACTGGTTAAAGCCGGGTCTGGAGCATTAACTTTAGGTATACCCAGTTCCCCTGGCGTACCCTCCTCTTTGGCTGAAGACACCATCACCTTACCCTATAACGATAGCGAAGCTGTAAAACAGGCGTTTACTGAAATCGGCGAACAAATAGCCTGCATTATTGTTGAGCCCGTAGCGGGTAATATGAACTGCATTCCTCCAGAGGCAGGCTTTCTGAAAACACTGCGTCAGGTTTGTGATGAATATGACTGTGTATTGATTTTTGATGAAGTTATGACTGGTTTTCGTGTTGATTTACATGGCGCGCAGGGTTTGTATCAAGTAAAACCTGACTTAACCACTTTGGGCAAGATTATTGGTGGAGGCATGCCTGTTGGCGCTTTCGGTGGTAACCATATAATCATGGAACATCTAGCGCCTGTTGGTCCAGTTTATCAGGCAGGCACACTATCTGGAAACCCAGTAGCCATGGCAGCAGGCTTAAAGACTCTTGAGCTTGTCAGTCAACCTGGCTTTTATCAGTCTTTAACCGAAAAAACTACCACCCTAGTATCTGGCATCAAAGCACGTGCCGAACAGCAAGGCATACTGATGGCCGTTAACGTGGTTGGTGGTATGTTTGGTTTATTTTTCAGTAATGAAAAAAAGATCAGCCGCTTTCAACAAGTAATGCAATGTGATCAAGAATTCTTTAAACGCTTCTTTCACGCCATGTTGGAGCAAGGTATTTATTTAGCACCCTCGGCATTTGAAGCTGGCTTTGTTTCTGCCGCACATACCGAGCAAGATATACAACAGACGCTAGATGCTACTGAAACTGTTTTTAAAAAACTGACTGCTTAAAAACTGCTTCCGAATGTATCAGATAACTTTTTTAGAGGAACTGCATCCAGTATTATTGATCCTGGCTGGCTTTGTATTTGGTATGTTGTTTATATGGCTTATAAATCGTAAAGACAAAGTTAAAATTCATAAGCTCATTACACAATTGGCTGTCGCAGATGAAAAATTATCTCCACTACATCGCCAGAAGGATGAGCTACAACAATTCAGGACACAATTATTAACAGCAAAAACCGAAAATGCCCAATTACAGGCTCGCATGGAAGAGCAGGCAAAAAATGCTGCAGAAAAATTAAGTCTATTACAAGATGCCGAAACTAAACTAAAAACCCAGTTTGAAAACCTGGCTAACAAAATTTTTGCAGAACGCAGTCAACAATTTAAAGACCAAAACAAAAATAGCCTGACCGAGATAGTCAACCCCCTGAAAGAGCAATTAAATGAGTTTAAAAAACGCATAGAAACTGTCTACGACAACGAAAACCGGGATCGTATTTCTTTACGTGAGGAAATTGTCTCTCTTCGGCGGGATACCAGCAATATGAACAAGGAAGCGCTTAATCTGACCCGAGCTTTAAAAGGCGATAAAAAAATCCAGGGAAATTGGGGTGAAATGATTCTGGAAAAAGTACTGGAACAATCCGGTCTGCGTAAAGGCACTGAATATGAATCTCAAGGTGCTTTTCGTGATGAGGATAACAAACTATTCAAACCTGACGTTATCGTTCGCCTACCCGAAAATAAGGACGTAGTAATCGATTCCAAAGTGTCATTGTTGGCATACGAGCATTACAGCTCTACAGATGATGAAGCTGAAAGAGGAATCGCCCTGAAACAGCATATTGAAGCGGTACGGAATCATATAAAAACTTTAAGTAATAAAGACTATAGCAGCCTCAAAGGGCTACGTTCCCTGGATTTTGTTATATTATTTATGCCTATTGAAGCAGCTTTTGTTGAGGCATTCCAGGCCGATGAAAAATTATTTAGTGATGCATTTGAACAAAAAATTATTGTCGTCACCCCGACGACATTACTGGCAACACTACGAACGATTGAAAATATTTGGCGTTACGAGCGGCAAAATGAAAATTCCCGCATCATTGCCGAAAAAGCAGGGACTATTTACGATAAAGTTCGCGGTCTGGTTGAAGACCTTGAAAAACTTGGAAATCAGCTCAGTACACTGCACAAGACCTATGATGGCGTCATGAACAAATTAACGCTGGGACATGGCAACCTAATTCGTCAAACTAACAGCTTTTTGGAATTGGGGGTAAAAGTGAAAAAAACCTTACCCAAAAGTATTACTGAAAAAGCCGGATTGGAAAATGAAGAAAGCCCAGAAAAATAGAAGCATGAAGTTTATCAGCAAGTAAGCTTTTATTTAAGATTTACCACAACAACGTTTAAATTTTTTACCACTACCACATGAGCAAGGCGCATTGAGTGCCTGACTGGGTTTTTGAGAGCTGTCAGCAATGGACTTGACCACTCCATCCAGATAATACCATTTACCTTGATTCTTTTTAAAACGACTCACTTCTTTCAAGATGTGCTGTTTCCCATCTTGTAAATAATAAGCCTTAAATTCAACTATTCCCTTACTATCTTTGGCCCCTCCTTTTTTTGTTGTAATAATCTCCAACCGTTGCCATTCGGCCTGATCTTTTGAAAAATCTATAGTTTTCGGACATTTTGTTGCATCCCATGTTTTCATTAAGTAATCTGAATCATGTAGAACATAGGCTGAATAGCGCGAACGCATCAATATTTCTGCAGTGGGTGCAGATTTTTCTCCTGAGATGTAGATATTGCAGCATTCCTCATAGGGTGATTCTGACCCACACCAGCATGAGGTTTGTTGGTTCTGTTCCATTATTTTCTAAAAAAAATAAAAAAGACGGCTTGAGGGATCGTCATTATTGTAAAAATGTCGAATAGGTAACAAATATGAAAGTAAAGATATTCAGGCTTAAAATTTAATCTAGGATTATATATGTACTTTTCACTTAAATTTTTAGTTTTCTAACGAGTTATTGTTACCGGAAGGGTAAAATATGCCAAAAAATTTACTTCCCTTTACTGTACTTCTAATAAGTATTTTATCAGTAAATAACGCACAAGCTAAAAAGCTATATAAATACCAGGATCAAGAAGGTGTGTGGCATTTTAGTGACAAACAGCCTGAAACTGATCTACAAGTTCAAATCAGGCAAATGAAAGTTGCCAACAAAAAACTGGTTTGGCTGGAACAGTCCGGCAAGGAAAAAGAACCCGATTTTTTTATTCGCAATGGTTTTCACGGCCCCATTGAAATTGAAATAGCTTTAAATTCACAGAAGAATATCAGGGTGCACCCTGTATTGCCTACCCGTTTCGTAGTACAACCAGGGAAATCGGAAAAACTATTTGGAATTAGAGCTGGCAATCAGTATAAGCCGTGGGGATATGGTCTGCAATATAGCTATGTCATCGGCGCCCCTGGAAAGAAACATGATCATACGCACCTTTATTTACCTCCAATCAAGCCTGGCTCAGCTTTCCAAGTTACCCAAGGATTTGGTGGTAAATTCAGCCATCAGGATGAACAGAACCAGTATGCTGTTGATATAGCCATGCCAGTCGGTACGCCCATCCTTGCAGCCCGCTCAGGTGTTGTTATGAAGGTAGATAATGACTATTACCAAGGTGGAACAGAAAATAAAGCTTATCTTTCCCGAGCAAACGCTGTCAGAATTCTGCACGATGATGGCTCCATGGCAGTCTACGCACATTTAGAGCTAGAACGAGCACAGGTTCATCCTGGCCAAAAAGTTTATGCTGGACAAGTGATAGCTTATTCGGGTAATACCGGTTTCACCTCCGGTCCTCATTTGCATTTTGCGGTTCAGGTCAATGAAGGAATGAAGCTTGTTTCTGTGCCTTTTAAATTTTCCGAGGATGACGGTGAGCATGGCCCCGCTATTGGAAGCTGGCTAACCAGTATCAATAAAAATGCAATGTGGGGCTCCTT
>JAUXDP010000198.1 GCA_030618325.1 Methylococcaceae bacterium
TTAAGGCAGTTGTTTCATCGCCAGCATATTGCTTGGCAAACTTTTCTGAGCAGACAAGGTAGTCGACTTTATCCATCAAATGCTCAGTTCCTTTATGTAAAGAACCAGCATCCAGTACCGTTGGAATTGCTTTTTGTTGGGCA
The DNA here is from genome assembly GCA_030618325.1 of Methylococcaceae bacterium. Lineage (GTDB taxonomy): Bacteria > Pseudomonadota > Gammaproteobacteria > Methylococcales > Methylomonadaceae > JALSJK01. The sequence continues at coordinate 144 of JAUXDP010000198.1, forward strand.
ACCGTTAGTAGCTCTAAGGAAAGGTTCGGCTCGTGCCCATCCATTAGAATAACCTTGGGTGAAATTTGGGAAAAATCTATTGCTTTGGCTGACAGGGGCTGGGTTTCGCCTTTGTAGTTGATAAGGGCTCTTTTACCATCTGGCTTGACGATGATTGATGATAGTGGAGTGGGGGAGTCGCCGCGAATAATTAGTTCGGTTGCGATGTTTTCTTCCACGAATTCTTGCAGGTGTTTATCACCGTAAAGATCTGTACCTAGATATCCCGCGAAAGCGGCTTTTAAGCCTAAGCGGGAGACGGTTATGGCCGCATTTGCGGCTGGTCCGCCGCCACAAGCCAAGAAGCTATCGGCGAATACTTTCTCATCTGCAGCGGGATGTTCTGGAACTGAGAATATCAGATCATAAGAGGCATGGCCTACACAGAGAACATCAATTGCTTTGCTTGACATTCATTGCCTCTTTTACTTCATAAGGTTTTAAGGGCACCCCTGAGCAATTTAGAGTATTTCTCGTGCAACAGTAAACGCATCGCGAAAATCAAGATAAACAGGTTTATCTGTTTTACGATCATTTCTCAGCATGGATTTTAATAATTCACTCTGAAGTTTATACTTTATATTTCCGACGGCGAGGGGACCAACGCCTAGTGGGTTGTCTGAAACCGTAGCGTGTATGAGAGGCTCGCCCATATCTTTGGCTTTTATTCCAGCAATACCCGCTGGGGATACTGCATTAATATCTCCGGCTACTTTTAGTTGTTTTGCGGCTTCCAAAACATTTTCACTCAGCACCTGTATACCTGCTTTTGCTGTGCATAAAATAATATCAGCATCACTGATTAAATCCATTTTTTCCTGATCTGAACTGGCTACTGCACCTTTTAATGAGGATTTGCACAGTCGATTATATTCATTTGCTGCATCCACTGCGGTGTCTTCAGCCAGATGATCAACCAAGGTTGTTTCAGAACCTGCCAATGATGCAATAATGCCCGATGCTATGCCAACAGGCCCAGTGCCTCCAAAAATCAATGTTTTGCATGATTCCAAATCTTTATCATGCTTTTCCTTCATTTGTTTTTCCACGCAGGCTACCAAGGCGGCAGCTGTTGTAAATGCACCGCTAGGATCAGCAAAAACTGAAATCTCAAAGGGTGGAAACATCGCTTGTTTGCTGGTGCTCAGCATGCTCATTGCCAAACCAAGATCCCGGCCACCAATGAAAATTGCAGTACGCCTGATGCCGGAAGGGCTGCGGGAGAAAATGGCATCTTGAACTAATCGTTGCAAGCCATCTAACTTTACATTGTTATAGGGCATGAGCATATCGAAGCCTGCATCCAATGCCATATTGACATCAAATGGGCTATTTTGTGGTGTCGGGTCAAACATGTGCAAAATGCTTCTTTTTTCCATTCGCAATCCTCTATTGATATTGTCGTAATAAGGTTAGATTAGAAATCTATCAAGTTTTTGATTTAACGTACTCACGCGCCAGGTCGAAAGCATCTTCAAAACTCAAGTAGATGGCCTTATCTGATTCAAGCATTTTTTTAAGTAAACGGTTTTGGGCCTGGTATTTAACATTACCAATAGCTAAGGCACCGATTCCAACAGCGCCACTTTTTGATCCTTCGATGGGTGTTCCATCATGAAAAGGATCAAGTCCGGCAATTCCAGCAGGAGGGACAGCGTTGACATCAGCAGCAACTTTTAATTGTGGGGCGGCTGCGATCAGTTCGGCATTTAACAGCTCAATACCTGCTGCACCGGTTGCAAAAGCAATATCGGTAGTTTGGATATACTCACCTTTGTCAGCGTCAACACCGGCTTCAATATTGATTTCACCCTTGCCAAATTCCTGGTTACACAAATCTACGATGCGTTGCGTTTTTTCCAGTTGCCGTCCAACTAATTTAACGTTTGCACCAGCTTGAGCAGCAATAACTGCAACTATTTGACCGACAGGGCCTGTACCACCAAGAATTAAAATATTTAGATCTTTAAGAGATGAGATGCTGAATTTATCATTTATTTCTCGTTCTGCTGCTGCTACCATGCCAGCCGCAGTGGTAAAAGCACCACTTGGATCAGCAAAAACGGGAACTTCAAAAGGGGGCACCATGGAGTTTTTAGCCATTTTCAGCATATCCATTGCTTCTTTGGTGTCTCGACCACCAATAAATATACCTGTATTTTTCAATCCTTTGGCGCTACGTGAGAAAATAACATCTTGAACCAAACCTCGCACTTCACTAGCTTCAACATTTATATAAGGCATGGGTGCGACCCATCCAGCATCAATTGCCATATTAACGTCAAAAGGACTTAGGTTTTTTGCAGTAGTCAGCATATGCAAAACAAATGGTTTTTCCATAATCGATCCCAAATTTGTTATAAACGAACAAGTATAAAAGAAATTGCTAGCAGAGGACAATGAATATAAGCAATAGAGGCGATAAAAAAAATAGTCAGCGCCAAGCTGGGTATGATGCACGGAGGTTGCAGCAGAACAAGACTGAGACCAGCCGGATTATTTGTGAGCAGTTTTTCAGTCAACCTGCTTACACAGAGTCTAAATGGGTAATGTGCTACTTACATTGCCGGTCAGAGGTCAGAACCAGAGCTACTATTATGAGTGAAGTTTTGGCAGACAAAAATAAACAAATTGTCATTCCATACTGTACTAAAGATAGCCGTGGCGTATATAAACTTGGCTTATGGCTATTGGAAGATTTTTCTGAATTGGTTCCTGGAACATGGGGGGTCTTAGAGCCACCAAAATCTCGGTGGGGAGAAGTTGGTAAGGAAGTTGAGCCTGAGTTACTTGATCTAATTATGGTGCCCGGTGTTGCTTTTGATTTATCAGGAGGGCGTTTAGGTAATGGCGCTGGGTATTACGATCGTCTATTAAATAAAGTCAGAGAGGATACGGTATTGACAGGTATTTGTTTTGAAACACAAATGATTCCGCAGGTCATCATGCAAGACCATGATGTATCTATGGACTATGTGATTACTGAGAAAACGGTATACAAAAGTGGAAGCGACTAATAATCAAAATCACTGCCCAGGGTAAAAAAAGCTGAATATTTCATCAAATTGGGAATTTGCTTTTTGGGTGATGGTTTCCAGGTCGGCTATGGAAAAAACTGTAAATTTACTGTCGATTATGAAATCATCAGGATCGAAGATTTTCCGCTGACTAAGTTGATGGGCCAATTTTACGATATTTGACTCATGGCTGAATTGACCTGCTTGGCCCGGATCGATGTGGTGTCTTATCGTTGTTTCAATAAGGATCGGAAGATTCCATAGTTTAGCCAGTTCTGCACCTGTTTCGAAATGATCAAAACCAAGCAGGTTTTGTTCAATTTGCACCTCATCTTTTTCACTCGCGGCATATTGCAAGCCAATTTCACGGGCTAATGCCGGAATACGGCGATAAAAAACAAGTCGACCGATATCGTGTAATAGTCCACAGACAAAAATAGTATCAGATGCCTCGAAATCGGAGTGGTAATTGCAGAGCTCTTTGGCATTTAAAGCACATCTTAGGCTCATGCTCCAAAAGTCGCGCATGGAAAGCAGCCCACTTGGCATAGCTGAGAATTTATCAATTACTAGAGTGGCTAATACCAGGTTTTCTAACTCTTTAAGCCCAATAAGGGTGATGGCATGAGAGATTGTTGATATTTGTGCAGGAAAACCAAAGAAAGCACTATTGACTATTTTTAATAACCTCGCGGTCAATCCAGGGTCTTGTTCTATGACTTTACCCGCATCGACAAGCGTTTTGGTGGGGTCATCCGTAACCTTTTTTAGTTCAAAATAAATCGTTGGGGGCGATGCTAATTGTAAATCACCTCTCAGCAGGTCGGAAATACTTAGCTCAGTTAGATTGGTAATAGTCATGAACTTATCTAGTAAAGGTATTCATTTAATAGTCTTTGTCCCATCGCAGATACGGGTTTTAAGGTGAGTTGATTATTGTCGACAGCAAGGTACTGAAATTGCAGCCTATTCAAATGTTTCAGAATTTACCCCAATCAGCAAAAATCAACCGATAGCCCTCATACGCAGACATGTTAAGTATAGTATGTACTATCAGTTGCAAAATGCAAAGTATCACGTAATTTATTTCCTTTCAGAAACAGGTTTTCCGTAGCAAGAATTCTTTTTTGACCAGTCTTTTAGGTATTTCCTAAGTTTTCTAGGTAATTTTGATATAATTTGGAACTAAAAGCCATTAATTGGTCAGATAATAATTATAATCTCACTTAGCAAACGGCCTATATAAGAGAATCTATTGGAGTATTTGCTGCAGGATGATGCTACAAAGACTTTTTCATCTTGCTCTTAAAGAAATTTCCAACAGGTAGGCGCTATGACTATTTGGGAAGGGTAAATTTTTTCAGGTTAAATTTTCTAAAAACTATGATTCTTTCAGATGAGCTAATAAGTCAATGTATTATTATTGCCGGAAATCCGTTTGAGTTCTCAACAAAATTTAAACAAATACTGCGTAAAAAAGGCTTCGAAAACGTACAAGTAGTCGAGAACAGTAAAAAAGTTTATGAAATAGTACGTTCTATGGCTGATTTTCCAGATCAAATGGGTGTGGTTGTACTTCACCAGAGTTTGCCAGAAGAGCATATCGATAATATATGTAAAACTTTTTCTTGTAATGGCCAGGGCATGGATATCCCTATTATAGTAGTGGGTGAACACGGGGCGGCGTGGCGGGTTAAACACGGTATAAACAATAATTCTTTGGTTTACAACTTATCGGAATCTTGTTCGGACACTGAGTTCTTGGCTATGGTTGAGTTATTACTAACCATAAAAAAAGAGCGCTCAATCCGTTTTAAACAAGAAGAACAATTAATAAATGAGTTGGCTGAACTAAAAATCTTAGGTGCTAAGATGGGGTACCTATCAGAACATGATGAATTAACAGGTCTGCTAACGCGGAGCAGTCTTGATAGCAAGCTACTCACTATTCTTCAACGGAACAACAATATAAACAGAAACGGTTGTTTGATTTACCTCGATCTGAATAGATTTGGATTGATTAATGAATTAGAAGGATTTGAGGAAGGTGATCGTTTAATCGTTGATCTTATAGGATTAATAAGAAAAACAATTCGTGCCGATTATCTGTTTTCAAGGTTAGGCTATGATGAATATTGTATTTATATCGATGATATTTCTCCCAGTGCTGCCAAAAAAATAGCTGAAAGGATTAGGGTAGCAATAGTAGAATTTCGATTTATTTCAGGAATTGCCTGCTATGACTTGACCGTTGCTGTTGGATTGGCGATGGTTATTGCCGAAAAGGCAGTTTCACACACTGAAGAATTAATCTCTCGTGCTCGCCAAGCTTGCCAAATTGCTAAGGAAATGGGGCGCAATCTAGCTAGGGAATACGATGAAAATGATTTTCGGATCCAGCAAAAAAATGATGATATTCAATGGGTGCCTTTAATTCGTTCAGCGTTATTGGAAGACCGTTTTTTTCTTGAATATCAGCCGGTTATTGATTTAAAAAGTAGTAAGGTATCGCATTATGAAGTGCTAATCAGGCTGATGAGCAGTTTTGGGGAAGTCATTAATCCGGACGACTTTATACCAGTTGCTGAAAGAGTTGGGATGATTCATAGTATTGACCTTTGGGTTGTGGAAAATGCAATTCAATTTCTTGCTGATATACCTATACAAATGGATCAGGTTTCTTTAGCCATTAATTTATCCAGTCAGGCCATTCAGGATGAATTATTATTACCGACTATTAAACAACTATTATCGCTCAATAAGGTAAATCCTGGTCAGATTACATTTGAAATTACTGAAACTGC
>JAUXDP010000175.1 GCA_030618325.1 Methylococcaceae bacterium
TGCGTTTTCATTCGCTCAATATTAATGAAGACCCCGGTGCAATAAGGATCTTTACTATTATCGTATCGCGATACTGAACAGCTATGCTGTGGTTGTAATCACAACAGTTTATCTATCCAGACAACTCTATTCAGGATTGCCAAAACCGAAAAAAATCCTAATCCATATTTAGTCTATTCTCATTCACCTAAGTATAAGTATACACGACACCTTAGGCAAACCCGGTCGGGTTCCATTCATCCATCATCTTCTGGCGCGATGCATCGAGTCGTTCCGACATCAATGCCGCAAATCTCTTTAACAGTTCGTAGCCAAATTTCGGTTGTTTCTCACATTGCTCCAGTAACGAGATCCCGTCGAACTCGAGTAAATTCGAGTCTTCTTCGGCCTTAGCCTGAAAATGCCATTGATAGGGTGAAATTAACCAGGACCATCCTAAAACCTCGTCTGTGCTCAAAGCCTGGATCTCCAGGTTCGGACCTATTATGGCCGGGATTTGTACCGAGATACGCCCATTGCGAATAATATAGAATTTGTCGGCGCGTTCTCCATGTCGAAACAAGACTTGCCCTTTTTTAATATCTAGTATGCTAGCAGACTCGCATAAAAGTGTCAGAAAGTCTTTATTAAGCTCTGAAAAAAACTCATGAGCCAACAAATACTCGGTAATTGGTTGATTATTCATTGCTTACCTCTAAAAACTTAATAGTTACGATGGTATGTATAGGAATTTATACCCATCTTTCTCAATTAGAGTTGAAAACTTCCCAGATAACGTACGTAATGGAAAGTGTTGTGAATAGCTTGTTCATTTATTATTTTCAGTACTTTGAATGGTTTTATATCGTTTAACCAGCACGGGGGCTAAAGCCAGTATGCCTAATAAGGTAAATGCCACTAAGACAGGCATTGATAATAGTTGCTCGGCATTTTCTATTTGTCCCAGTGATTGTCCCAAATTAGCAAAAACAAAGCTTCCGGGTATGATGCCGATCAAGGTGGTAATAATATAGGTACGGGAAGATATAGGCGTAAAAGCTGGTACCAGGTTAACAAGCCAGAAGGGAAATAGAGGCACTAACCTTAGAAAAAGCATGTAATTAAATGCGTCTGCCTGGAAGGAATCCATTAGCTTGACGGCTTGTTCATTTCCCTGCAACCTTTCTCTCGCCCAGTCTGCAATCAAATAACGGGCCAATAAGAATATGAGCGTTGCGCCTATGGTTGCTGAAATAACAATGAGCAAAGTTCCCATCCAGCGGCCAAACAATAAGCCAAGTGCCAGAGAAAGCACCAGTCCTCCGGGTAAACTTAACGCTGTCATAGCTATATAAAGCAGCCCACACGCGAGATAAAGAAATAAGTAATGCTGATCAGCATAATTAAGCAAAGCATTACTATTTTGTTTAAGAGTTTCCAGATTCAACCATTGTTGACCGTCCGCCAGAAAAAAAATGGCAATGATGGAGCAGAATAACAGGAATACCAGAAGCCTGATTTGTTGCTGAGTTAATTTATCATTCATTTTATCTACCTGGCTAATAAACTAAGGTCTGTGGGAGATGACGTCACATACCAAGCAAACAAGAAAGTAATTTTGGTAGGGATTTCCCAATCCTCCCATCATCAATTTTAATAACAATCGGAATTAAAATAATTGTCCAGCCACTAATTTTATATGGATTATTGCTATAATCACGTTGGTTCAAATTAAGACCAATGTTTTCGGATTACGTTTCATTATATCTTCCTTACTCATTGGATTAAGAGTGTTTAAAGGTCTCAGATTTTCGAATTCCAGTCCCTTTGTATCCTTAGCTTTTAGAAATCCTTGTAACACGGTTTCAATCCTTTAAACCCTTCTCCAACTAGAATTCATAATACTCAAACTATTGATATGTAACACTGTTACAGACTTCACACTATTCTATATCGTCGCGCGGCGAATGGTCTAAATGGTTTTCACCGTGTTATTAATAACTAAGAACTCCAAGTACATTCGTAATGAAAGTCAATTCTGATTGCTTTTTAGCGCTAAATCTTTAATTTCATCACCTATAATAATGGTGAGGTTTTCTATTTCCAAGTGGGAAGACAAGTGAATCAGGGTCCTTACCATTTATAATTGCTCTACAAATTCTCTTGTTTGCGGCCCTTTTTGGCTGAATGAAAAACGTCTTTTTCCACCATTTTGGTGTGCCAAATCGGTTGCCTGAATTTCTTGTGTATTTTCTATCTATTTTGCCTTTTTTGTTACGGTCTTTTGCTTTGTTGTAGTTGGACATCTATATTCTCCAGGGTTAGTTTCCGGGAGTATGTCCAAACAAAAAAGATTAAAACCTATATGCATATTACATTGTTCATATATATTGGAACCGGTGGGAGGTATGGACGAGGTAGTCTACGTTAGGATAATAGGATCTGCTCATGGTGTAGAATTTTCCGCCGTATATCATCCGGTATTCGTACACTCGTTTGCTTTTCATAATCAAACCAGACGACAACAGCTCTTGAGATCACTACCGTGCGATCATTTGTTTCCTGATAAATAGCTGCATCAAGGTGAGCGCTACTGTTACCTATCTTGATAAAACGTGTTACTACATTTATCGTACAAGGAAATCGTAATTGGTTGTGAAATGAGCATTGTATATCCGCGAGGATCCATCCTGCTTTTAACTGACGTACGAAATCCAGGTTCAGCACTTCGCTGAAATAGGCTACTCTGCCACATTCAAGGTAGCGAAATATCTGTACATTATTAACATGCCCAAGAACATCTTGATCGCCCCAGCGTACATTCATCTGGTAATTATGTTTGAATTCTGACTGTTGCATAATATTATGCTTCGTATTTGGAATGAAATATTATAACAAGCGACTATTTATATATCTTTCATGATCAACTTTGCCCGCAATTCACATTATTATCCCCTTTTTTTCGAGGACATCTTTCCCGGAACTTCGGTGCATAAACATTTGGGGGTTTACAACCCTACTTTTGAAAGTAACAATAGTTCTCGATGATGAAATTAAGACAATGGCTATTTGACCTCCTGGAACAACCGCAAACAATGCCGGTTCGTTCGGCAAACGTAAATAGGTTTTTGATTGGACTGATTTTTTTCAATATCGGTGCAGCTACTCTCGAATCTGTGCCAGAACTTTCTCAAGCTCATGCCTCGGCATTTTTGTTGATAGAGTGTGTTTCTATTGTCATTTTTACTTTCGAATACTTTCTTCGTGTCTGGATATCAATTGAAGACCCCAGAATTAAAAGCAGGTTCACTTATCTTTTTACACCCAATGCTTTAATCGACTTTATCAGTATTGCGCCTTTTTATTTTAGTCTCGTTTTGGGGATGGATCTGAAAGTACTTGTCGTCTTGCGCCTGTTTCGACTTCTAAAACTGGTTCGCTATTTCGCACCGCTTGCAGTCTTGGGGACTGCGCTTAAGGCTGAATTTAATTCCTTTGTTTCAGCACTTTTTATCCTTTTTATTCTTCTTATGGTTGCGTCTTCTGGAATGTATTTTCTTGAACGACATGAGCAGCCTGAAGTATTTGGCAATATTCCGCAGGCGATGTGGTGGGCCGTTGTGACCTTGACTACAATGGGATACGGTGATGTGGTGCCGATGACGGCTCAAGGAAAGGTTTTTGCTTCCGTTATCACTATTCTTTCAATTGGAACGGTCGCCCTGCCTGCTGGGATGCTGGCTTCGCGTTTTTCAGAAGAACTAAAAAACAGGAAAGAAGAATTTAAAGGGTTGGCGACACAAATTCAAAAAGATGGAGATCTTTGTGAACAAAGCAGAGCCATTTTAGAGGAGCGGAGAAAGGATATGTGTCTTAGCAAAAAAGAAGCACAAAATCTTATCGAAAATGCGTGCACTAAAGGCAGAGGAATTTGCCCAGAATGTGGACAGAAAATTAACACTGGAGAAGATACTTGATGAAGGTCAACACGCTTGAAAATCACGAAGGACTACTTTATGCAAAAAGAATATCACCTGAGGGTTGTCAGATTGATTTGGATTTAGATGATCCCAAAGCTCACAAATCCGGCAGCGGCCTTTTGTGGTTGCACATGTGCGCCATTCATCCAGGTACACGCGAATTTCTGAATAATGAAACCGGGCTGGACGAAATAGTCGTTAATGCGCTTCTTGCCGAAGAAACGCGTCCGCGCATTTTGATTCGCAAAGAGGGAATCATGGTTATTGTAAGGGCCATGAATCTGCACAAAAATGAAACCCCTGAGGACATGATTTCCTTGCGAATGTGGATTGATAGCAAACGGATTATAACCACCCGGCGGCGTGATATTATGGCTATTGAAGATATTCAAAGCGCAATTGAACAAGATAACGGCCCCAAAACCGCAGGTGAGTTTCTTACCATGATTACCAATCGCGTTTATGCCAGGATGGAACCCCATATTGAAGATCTCGAAGACTGTGTCTCCCGAGTGGAAGAGTCTCTTGCCCTTCATGACGTTGATAATGTTTCCGAAAAAATCGGACATATCAGAATAAGAACGGCGGTTTTCAGACGTTACATTATTCCCCAGAGCAATGTTCTGGAAGCATTGATCAAAGTCAAATTTTCATGGCTTTCCGAAGAAAATATCGAGCATCTGGTTGAAAGCCATGACCGAGTAACCCGTTATGTTGAAACATTAAATGATATTCGTGATCGTGCGCAGATTATCAATGATGAAATAACTAAGCTAAATGATGCCAAGCTCAATGCGATGACCTATATGTTTTCTGTCGCTGCAACGATTTTCCTACCCCTAACATTTATAACAGGACTTATGGGGATCAACATTGGAGGCATGCCGGGTGTTGACAGATCTGAAGCATTTTGGATATTTACCCTTGCATGCATCGTAATCGCCGCGCTTCAGATTATGATTTTCAAGAAGTTCAAATGGTTCTAACAAAAAAAACTTTTTTTAAACGTTTAGATCCATTGTTAATTGCGTTACGGAGGACCAAAATGCTAACTTCGCTTTCAAATCATATAACCAATTGTATACATGTGGCTTGTTGACTGGGTTTATTCTTTTAACAAATTTAAAAGCCAGATGAAAAAGAGTCAAATTACTGGTTAACCTGTGGTAAGTTAATAGCCATGAAACCTTATTGCCAATGTGTTATGCGGAAGTAAAAAAGATTAATAAGGGTTCTTTTCATCAATAATTATTCAAATTTGGAATTAACAATGAAACACACTACTAACAGTTTAATTGCCGCATTCGTAGCAACAGTAGTTTTATCACTCTTCATGATCATGAAAAAAATCATGGGGGTGGTGCCGGAAATGAATCCGATTGCCGATCTGGTTGTCATTATGCAAAACTTATCGGGACTATCAGTCATGCTTGTTTTCGGCTGGCTACTGCATTTTTTTATTGGCACTGTAGCCTGGGGTAGCACCTATGCTTTGTTGTACAAAATATTGCCTGGAGGCAATATCATTAAAGGTATTATTATAGGGCTTAGTGCCTGGGTATTAATGATGTTTACGGTAACACCCATGGCTGGCCACGGTCTTTTCGGCATAGAGACCAGTAAGGTGATTCCCGTTATGTCCATGATGCTCCATATAATATACGGTACCGTTCTTGGCGTGGTTTACGGAACACTTTCAAAGAGGAATATTGATAAATGATCTCCGCTAATTTATTAGTTGTGTTAGAAAATTGAATATATTGTGTTTTTCTTAAGCTCCCAGAGAAGAAAACCCACATCTTAATAGACCTTCGGGATAACCAAACAAAGTTATACAGTTCGTGAAAATGGTTTCTTTGATCCAATTTCTATTGTTATAGTTAGGTACGGTTACGTGCCAACCTTTTATAGCTATATGTAAAAAAGATGATAGGTCCTTAAAGCTAAAATCATTGGTATAAATTATAGAACCCGAGGAAAATTTCATGCGCATACGCTTTTATATACTTGCAACAATCAGTCTGATATTAACCACAGGACTCACTTGGTTTTGGTTCCCAGCAGTTTGGTTGTTGGCGCTTGTGATCTGTGTCGTGATGCTCGGAATTTATGACATCATTCAACGTAAGCACACTATTTGGCGTAATTTTCCGATAGGCGGACACGGACGCTGGATTATGGAATGGTTACGACCGATGATGTATCAGTATTTTGTTGAATCCGAAACTGATGGTGTACCGGTCAATCGGATGTTTAGATCAGTGGTGTATCAACGTGCGAAGGGGGTGTTGGACACGGTTCCTCTGGGAACCAAGATGGACACTTATCGGGCGGGTTATGAATGGATAGATCATTCACTTATGGCGCTGAGGGCTGATGACCTTGATCTAGATCCACGAGTAGTCGTAGGAGGTCCAGATTGTAAGCAGCCCTATGCCGCTAGTATTCTGAATATTTCCGCGATGAGCTTTGGTGCACTCAGTAAACATGCCATATTAGCACTTAATTCTGGCGCGAAAATAGGTGGTTTTGCACATAATACTGGCGAAGGTGGACTTAGTCCTCATCATCAAGCGCCAGGTGGTGATTTGATTTGGCAAATAGGTACTGGATACTTTGGTTGCCGCGATGAAGAAGGTCGTTTCTCAGCAGAAAATTTTGCGGAAAAAGCCACTTTAAGTAATGTTAAAATGATTGAGATAAAGCTGTCACAGGGTGCCAAGCCGGGTCATGGCGGTATTTTGCCAGCCATAAAAAA
>JAUXDP010000177.1 GCA_030618325.1 Methylococcaceae bacterium
CAAGTATTTCTGAACCAAAGATGCGGCAAGATATGCAAAGGTGCTGCTTCTGGCCCTCGATTGGTGGCGGTAATTTGGATGCAAATATCGGCAGGTCCAGCTTTCGCATATTCCACTTCAACATCGAAATAACGGTTATCTGCAAATGCGCCGGTATCTAACAGTTCATATTCGCTGCCAGAACCGCCTCGTGCTTTATTCTCAGAAACAAGTTGTTGATAGGGAAATTCCGATTGGGGATATTTATAAAGATAACGCATATAACTATGCGTTGGGGTATTGTTCAGATAGAAATAATACTCTTTGACATCTTCCCCATGATTTCCTTCCCACATATTAAGGCCGAATGCACGTTCTTTCAGAATAGGATCCTTTCCATTCCACAGCGCTAAAGCAAAAACCAGTGTCTGGTAACGATCACAAATACCCGCTAGACCATCTTCACCCCAGCGATAGGCTTTACTGCGTGCCAAGTCATGTGGCAGGTGGTTCCAGGCATCGCCATCGGCACTGTAATCTTCTCTTACCGTTCCCCATGCCCGTTCGCTAACATAAGGACCCCAGAGCGACCAAGGAGGAAGGGAGCCCTTGTTTTCCTTTATACGAGCATGTTCTTTGGACTTGGCCATAGGTCATTCCTCATGCTCACCATACTTCAGTGAGACAGCTGTTGGTGAAACTTAAATCTAACAAGGTGGCTGTGTGTCTGTCAAGACAAGAAAAAGTCCAATGAATTGTTCTTTCATTTCGGTGGTGCTATGGAGTAGTATGTTGGCAATTGTAGGCTGTTAGTTTAGTGTCAATTTGTATCGAAAAGGTTTCATGCGATTTGTACGGTAATTAAGTGATGATATTAAATTATGTTTTGCTTAAATGATTCGGGGTGATGTGTTGTTTGATTAGTTATAATGAGCTTATGTATTTAACAATCTTTATTTTTGGATGTTTTTTTCAAGTCAAATACAAAATGTATAGACTGAATTTTTTTATACCAGCTGTTTTTCGCTCTTGAATTCACATCCTGCAAAAGTTACTGTCATCGCTCCGGCAAGATTGCATATGGGGTTCATTGATTTAAGTGGCGCTTTGGGTCGCCAGTTTGGCAGTATTGGAGTAGCTCTGAATGAGATTCACACCCGTTTGTCGATCAAACCATCAAATGTATTTAATGTAGTTGGGCATTCTGTTGACCGAGCTGTGAAATGCGTTAATTTTTTACATCAGAGCCTTGATTTTTCAGAACATTTCCTGCTAGAAATAGAATCAGCCATTCCTGAGCATGTTGGTTTAGGTTCCGGCACCCAACTTTCATTAGCAATAGGTATGGCTTTAAATGCTTTTTTTGATTTGGGGTTGTCAGTTAGGGAAGTTGCCGCGTTGACAGATCGGGGTATGCGTTCTGGTATTGGCATCGGGGTGTTTGAGCAGGGTGGTTTGGTCGTTGACGGTGGGCGAGGTGAAAATACCATCACACCGCCGGTTATTTCGCATCTGAATATTCCGGATAACTGGCGCTTCATTCTGGTTTTTGATCGAAGAGGTAAAGGCCTGCACGGTAATCAGGAAATTGATGCATTTAAAGAATTACCTGGGTTTCCCCAGGAGGAGGCAGCGCGGCTTTGTTATTTGTTAATGATGCAAGGATTGCCTGCCGTTGCTGAACAGGATATTTCCCGTTTTGGTGAAGTAATTTCAATATTGCAGCAATCAGTTGGTGATCATTTTGCCCCGGTTCAAGGTGGTGTTTTTGCCAGCCAGGAAGTCGATCAGGCGATGCAATGGCTCAAAGCACAAGGTGCGGTGGCGATTGGTCAAACTTCCTGGGGGCCAACTGGTTTTTGTGCTGTCGATGATCAAATTGTTGCTGAATCATTGAAGCAACAAGCAGAACAACAATTTTCTCAGAGCAAGAATTTACATTTTGCCGTAGCCAGCGTCCGAAATAATGGTGGTGAAGTGATTGTCGAGTGACTCTATTTTAATTATCGCTACATCCGGTAGGATGTTGGCACAGAAGGCAAGGCGAGCTGGATTTTGTCCTCTGGTAATCGATCTTTTCGCTGATCAGGATACTTTTGAAATTGCAGAAGAGGTAAGGCAGGTTGAATCGCTAACCAGCAAAGACCTTGATTTGGCGGTTAATGATTTAACTAAACTATATCCGGTTCATGATGTCGTCTACGGCAGTGGTTTTGAGAAAAATATTCAGAGCTTGTTTTTCCTGCAGGAAAAAATGAACCTGCTGGGTAATTCACCGGAAGTTTTTGCAACAGTTCAAGATAAATCCTATCTGTTCAACTTTTTGTCAGAAAATAATATTTCATTTCCAGACGTTTATTTTTCTCGACCTGAATCGGGGAAGTGGCTGATTAAACCTCTGCAAAGCGAAGGCGGTTTCGGAATTCGCTACGAAAATGGTGGTGGCATTGCCGACAAAAGTGATTATTGGCAGCGTTACCTGGAAGGCGAATCCATGTCGGCATTATTCATTGCCGATGGCGAAAAAGCAAATATTCTTGGTTTTAACAGGCAGTGGACGGCCGGCCATGCAGACGGGCAAGTATTTGTTTTTTCCGGCATTCACAATCATGCTTCTTTGTCGGATCTAAATAAACGTACTATCACTGGTTGGGTAAAATTACTAGTCTCTCACTTTGGTTTGCGTGGTTTGAATTCCGTTGATTTTATTTTGTATCAGGAACAATGCTATTTTCTTGAGGTTAATCCGCGGCCAACGGCGAGTATTGAGCTTTATGATGCCAATTTGTTTGACGTAAATGTCAGTTGCTCGTTGGGCCGTAAGCCAGATATCAATGTAGCTCAAGAATCTCATAAGGGTTATCAAATTATCTATGCAGCAAGCGATTTTCGGATTCCGGAAGATATTCTTTGGCCAGTATGGAGTCAGGACAGGCCGAAATCTGGGGCAATAATTCGCAAACAGCAACCTGTTTGCAGTATTATTGCCAGGGGTGAAAGTTCTCAGCAGGTTTTGGCTAAGCTTACAACAAGACAGTCGCTAATTGAAAATATAATAAAACAAGGTAACTCATATCATGCAATACACAGCTAGTGTTAATAAATACTCACAGCCTTTGGTTAAAGAGCTGATTGAAAATGCAGACAAATTAAGAGTCGATGTGCAAAAAATGGCAAATGGTTGCACTATCGTTGATGCAGGCATTAGTGTTCCAGGCGGTTTAGAGGTAGGCCGCATTATTTCTGAAATTTGCCTTGGGGGGCTGGGGGATGTGTCGATATCCCATAGTCCTTATACCAAAAACTGGCCATTAACAGTCAATGTCCATACCACTAATCCCGTATTGGCCTGTTTGGGTAGCCAGTATGCTGGCTGGAGTTTGTCTCATGAGAAATATTACGCCTTAGGTTCTGGGCCAGCCCGATCCCTTTGTGTTAAGGAAGAGCTTTTTTCTGAGCTAGAGTATAAGGACGAGGCGGGTGAAACCGTTCTGGTTATAGAAAATGATAAAATTCCACCGGTAGAAATCATTGAAAAAGTTGCCGATGCTTGTGGCTTGAAACCAGCTGATCTCACGGTTATTGTTACTCCAACCAGCAGTATCGCAGGTGGGTTTCAGGTGGTAGCTAGAGTTTTGGAAGTGGCTATGCATAAGGCCCATGCTTTACATTTTCCGCTAGAGGATATTGTTGATGGCAGCGGTAGTGCGCCTGTTTGTCCGCCACATCCAGACTTTATTAAAGCCATGGGCCGAACCAATGATGCGATTTTATTTGCAGGACAAGTGCATTTGTTTGTCAAAGGCAGTGATGAAGCAGCAGAAAGACTAGCCAAAGAATTACCAAGTTCTACTTCGAAAGATTACGGTAAACCCTTTGCCGAAATTTTCAAAGAATATGAATACGATTTTTTTAAAGTAGATGCCATGTTATTTAGCCCCGCCAGTGTCATCGTGACAGCTGTAGAATCAGGTAAAAGTTTTCGAGCTGGAAAGCTTGATGAAGCGTTACTCGATAAATCATTTGGGGCATAAACTGAATTGTGGCTCGCATTGCAATTTTCACCGAAGATCCGGGGTGGCATGGGGCACAATTGCGTAATGTTTTTGCCAGCAAGGGTTATTTAGCCGAGTATGTTTCTTTAACAGATTGCAAAATCACGGTCGAACCAGACCAACTTCCAGTCATTATTCCGGGATTTGAACAAAGCTTGCCAGATGCAGTTTTCGTGCGAGGTGTGCCGGGTGGTTCGTTGGAAGAAGTAGTGTTTTATCTGGATATTCTGCATGCTTTAAAGTTATTGCAGGTTCCTGTCTACAATGACGCTAGGGCCATAGAGCGGAGTGTAGACAAAGCGATGACCAGTTTATTATTGAAGCAATCTGGCTTGCCCACGCCGCCGACCTGGGTGGTGCGTGACCGTAGCCAAGCCTTGGCTATTGCTGAAAAAGAATTACGAAATGGTCATCGTTTACTGACCAAGCCACTGTTTGGTTCTCAAGGTGAAGGGATCAGACGGATAGAAAAAATGACTGATTTGTTTTGGCTAGCAAGCAGTCATGGTGTTTATTATTTACAGCGTTTTGTGGATTGTGGTGAAACTGGGTATTCCGATTGGCGGGTTTTTATCATCAATGGACGGGTAATTGGCACTATGCGTCGGCATGGGGTTTGTTGGCTTAACAATGTTGCTCGTGGCGCTAAATGCGAAGCAGTTCAGTTCGATACGGAAATGTCCGATTTAGCAATGGCAGCAACAAAGGCATTAAACATGGATTATGCCGGAGTTGATATTATTTGTGAAGCCCAAGGAAATCATCAAATAATCGAAGTTAACAGCATCCCCGCCTGGAAGGGCCTGCAAAGCGTGTGTCATGTCGATGTTGCAGAACTTTTGGTTGAAGATCTGGTTGGTCGGTATTTGGCAAATGCTGCACCATGGGTTGAAGCTATTTCGTGAGCGCCATTTCGCACAAACAACTGATTTCAGCATATATTGAAGCCTGCAAAGTCGATGTTGAGGCATTCAAGCCAGGCAATGTAAGCGTGTATGCAGATGGTCATGACATGACTGTAAACGACTTTTTGGTTAGCGCTGAAGTCAGCGCAGAGGCTATTTGTAATCCCGATTACTCGTTGGGAGAAAAAATTTACTATTCCGTAAAAGAAACCCGAAAAGCCGTTGGCTGTAATACCAATTTGGGAATTATTTTGCTGTGTGCTCCGTTAATACAAGCAGCTACTAATATTGAAGGCAAAATTTCTTTAAGGCAAGCCCTTGGAAATATTCTGAAAAGTACTACAGTTAATGATGCTGAATGGGCATTTAAGGCTATTACCCTGGCAGCTCCTGGCGGCTTGGGTATATCGACTGACCAGGATGTGAAAAAACAGCCCGATATTACCCTGACTCAAGCAATGGAAATTGCCAAGGAAAGGGATCGAATAGCATTGCAATACACAACAAATTACGAAGATATTTTTAATTTCGCAATTTTAAGGTATAATGAAAAATTCAATCGATTTGGCGACAAAAACTGGGCGGCGGTGGCTGTATTTGCTGGCTTGCTTCGCCTATATCCTGATAGCCATATCGAGCGAAAATATGGCAATCAGTATTCCCTCATAGTATCAAAGAAAATGGCTGTAGTCGAAGCTGAATTATTCAGCACAGATAGACCTGAGGATCTTGAACCTATGCTTCATGATATTGATCGGGAGTTTAAGGCGAAAGGGATTAATCCAGGCACAACTGCAGATCTAACTGTGGCAACGGTCTTGACTGTACTATTGCAGGGGCTGGCTGGCGAAATTTTGCAAGTCAGTTAACATACGACTTTATAAATCTGATGGGCATTAGTACTAATGGCTATCAAATATTCCAAACATACAATATCAATTAATTCTTACTGGGGAAAAACAAGAATGGCACAAATCAATAATTTACGAGTGGGCGAATCATTAGTGGGCGAGGGAAATGAAGTTGCCCATATTGATTTAATGATCGGGCCTCGTGGTTCTGCGGCAGAAACTGCATTTGCAAACTGCTTGACTAACAACAAAGATGGTTTTTCCAGTCTGTTAGCGGTTATAGCACCAAACCTGATGGTTAAACCTGCGACTGTAATGTTTAATAAAGTAACCATCAAAAATGGTAAGCAGGCTGTGCAAATGTTCGGACCAGCACAACGTGGCGTTGCAATGGCAGTTGCTGATTGTGTTGAGAATGGCACTATTCCAGCTGCCGAAGCTGAAGATATTTTCATTTCAGTTGGCGTTTTTCTCCATTGGTTAGCTGAGGATGACGATAAAATCCAAAAATACAATTATGCAGCTACTAAAGAAGCACTTGAGCGAGCTGTCAAAAACTCACCTTCAATAGAAGAGGTTCTTGAGAAAAAAGGTACTTCTGTGCATCCGTTTGCATAAGAGAGCTAAAATTCTCTAGTCTAGTATTTAGGAAAATACCTCGGTTATCCGGGGTATTTTTTTGTCTGAAGGTTTTTGATATTTTCTGCCGAATGTGGGTGAATGCAGACTCAATGACATCCAAGATTTTAGGTGTTTGATGAAATAAATAGCTTAACCTAACTACCATTTTTCCCTACCTAGTTCGCGTCTATAAATTATAACGCATTGAATAATATGAAAAAACCTGGCTATTAGGCGAGAAAAATCCGGCGTAGTTTGGTATAATTATGATCTAAGCCATTGAATCATAAA
>JAUXDP010000126.1 GCA_030618325.1 Methylococcaceae bacterium
TGTACCGAATTCAAAAGCACGGCTTAGTGGCACATTAGATTAGGCTTCCTCCGGTATCCAAAAAAAACATATTGTTTGGATACCGGAGAAAATTTTTCACACTTCACTTATCCTTACCCACTGAACTGTAATATTGTCACTTCTTCCACCTGCCCTAAGCATTGCCAATCGAGCTTGCTTCATCAGATCCTTTTTTTCAATTCCTGACTTGGCCAAGTGCTGTAACTCACTAATTTTTGTAAATTCCCAAAAACCATCACTACAAAGAATGAATGTTTCACCCTTTTCTGCTGGTGAATGAACCTTGATCTCCGGCTGATGTATTTTCTGTACATTAATGCTACGTATTAATTTATTTTGATCTGGATGGATGCCCATCTGTTGCTCAGTTACCCCACCTTCTTCTAACAAATTCTGCGTAACTGAATGGTCTTTTGTTCTCCATAACAGCTCCTCCTCTGTCAACCGATAGACTCTCGAGTCACCACAATGAGCTACAACAAGAAAATTATCCTGTAAATACAGTATTGCACAAGTCGTATATGCATCTGCCGCATGACGGTCGCCAGAAAAAAAACCACTCATCTGGTCTATAGCACCATCTATCCAGCTTGCCATAGTCTGTTCGGGATTTTTATCCATATCCGGACTGTAAGCGGATGACAAGCCAAGTAATCCACGACAAAAATATTTTGAAGCTTTTTCTCCTGCATGATGACCACCCAAGCCATCAGCAACCACAAACAATGCGTATCGATCATTGACTTCTCGCGCCATGTAATCCTGATTGTTTTCCCTGTCACCAACAGATGTCAATTGGTGATATTGCAGCCTCATAATTGCACAGTCCGCATTATTTCCTTCAGATCCTTAACAGTTTTTGCAAGCCCAGAAAATACTGCTTGAGCAATAATTGAATGCCCAATATTAAGCTCAACAATCTCAGGTATTGCACAAATTGCTTCAACATTATGAAAATGTAATCCATGCCCTGCATTGACTTGTAGCCCAGCAATTTGGGCATATGCCGCAGCCTGCTTTATTCGCTCTAGCTCTTTAGCCTGTTCCACAGAATTATCAGCTTCTGCATAGCACCCAGTATGTAATTCCACTACCGGCGCTCCAGCTTTAATAGCCGCATCAATTTGTCTTTTATCCGGATCAATAAATAATGATACTTCAATTCCCGCATCTGCCAACTCACTACAAGCCTTGTACATTCGCTGAGATATTGAGGCAACATCTAACCCTCCTTCAGTAGTAAGCTCTTGACGTTTCTCCGGAACCAGACAACAGGCAAAGGGCTTTACTTCTGTTGCAATCTTGATCATTTCATCAGTAACCGCCATTTCCATATTAAGCCGGGTGTGTATCATGTCTTTCAGTAAAAAAATATCTCGATCCTGAATATGCCGCCTGTCTTCTCGTAAATGGGCGGTGATACCATCTGCGCCCGCCTGTTCTGCAATTAATGCCGCTTGAATCGGATCGGGATAGCGCGTACCCCTCGCCTGCCTTAAAGTAGCGACATGATCGATATTTACACCGAGTAAAATTGGTTTTTTCTGCATCTTACTATTTAATTTTTGATTGAGTAGCTCTAATCAGAGAACGGCTTTTAAGAGCCCGCCCCTGCAAGTGAAAATCTATCACTTGCCGCATTAACTGTTTCGCTTCTGTAAGTGTTTGTTTATTTTTCAGGCTTTTTGCCTGTAAAGATTTTAGCGTTGCTCCACTAAAAGAGCCATTTTCCGCTACTACTGGCCCCTGGTCGGGGATGTAGTGATATTTTTTTTCAGAATCAATAGGTTGTTCCTGCTGAAAATCATAAGTTAATTGCAAACCGTAGCCTAAACTTTCTAATAAATTCAACTCGAATAAACGTAGGGCTGATTCAATATTACCTGAATTATTCTGCAATAAATCCAGGCATTGCTGATAATGTTGATAAATTTCAGGGCAAGGATCATTTGTCTGTAAAAAATGGTTAAGCAACTCGTTAAGGTAAAATCCACAATAAAGCGGCACCCCTTTAAGCCCTGTAATTGGAAGGTTCAGTTCTACATGAGACAAATTCCTCAGATCTGATTTACCGATATAACTAACTAGCAGAGACATGAAAGGTTGCAACAATGCAGCAGTCGTTGATTTTTTATTTCTGACACCCTTTGCTATCAAAGCAACTTTGCCATAATCTTCAGTCAGAACATCGAGAATCAGGCTGGTTTCACGATAAGCCCTAGAATGAAGCACATAAGCTGGCTGGAGAAGAACAGGCACTAGGGGGGCTATCTCTAAACCACCTATTACTCTTTAAACCCCAGGCTCTGCAATGCCCGCTCATTATCAGACCAACCTTTTTTTACTTTGACCCACAATTGCAAATAGGCTTTCTTATCGATAAGCTTTTCAATATCTTTTCGAGCATCCATACCCACTTTTTTCAGTCGATCACCTTGTTTG
The DNA here is from genome assembly GCA_030618325.1 of Methylococcaceae bacterium. Taxonomy (GTDB): domain Bacteria; phylum Pseudomonadota; class Gammaproteobacteria; order Methylococcales; family Methylomonadaceae; genus JALSJK01. The sequence continues at coordinate 2,464 of JAUXDP010000126.1, forward strand.
CCGATGACAATACTTTTCTGGGTACTACGCTCAACCCATATAATTGCATAAATCTTTGCTATATTGGCTAGATCTTCATATCGCTCTATTTCTACCGTCAATGCATACGGTAACTCATCACCCAACTGCCGGGTTAATTTTTCTCTGATAATTTCTGCGGCTAGGAATCGCTCCGAACGATCTGTTATCTGATCCTCGGGATAGATGAGATCACCTTCAGGCAATGAGCTTAGGATTATTGACTGTAACTGTTCCAAATTTTGGCTTTTTAAAGCAGAAACTGGAACCATTTGTTGAAAAGGATATTTTTTTTGGGCTTCAGAAAAAAAAGCCAGCGAATCATCTCTATTTTTCAAGCGGTCAATTTTATTGAGCACCAGAATTACAGGCAAGCCAGCTGATTCCAGCTTCTTAAAAATAACCTCATCATATTCATGCCACACGGGGCGGTCAATCAACCACACGACCACATCCACGCCCGCCAAAGTCGTGTCTGCCGTTCTGTTTAAATATCGATTTAAAGCACGTTTTTCACTGTCATGCATCCCGGGCGTGTCCATATAGATGGCCTGCCCTTTTTCTGTGGTATCAATACCAAGTATGCGATGCCGGGTTGTTTGGGGTTTTCTCGAAGTAATACTGATTTTTTGTCCTAACAAATGATTCATCAATGTCGATTTACCGACATTAGGACGCCCAATAAGGGCTACATAACCACAATTCATGTGCAAAAGAGGGAGTTGTTGTTAGAACCTGTTCAATATCTACTGCGCCACTGCCAGTTGCGCTTGATCGGAGCTCGAAATTCTCATTTACTCCGTGTAAACTCCGATTCCTGTACTCAGTCCACACACAACTGACAGTAGCTCGTAACGGCCTTGAACAGACTCTTAAAAATAAATCGGCTACAAAACCGGTGAAATCGTCCATATCTCCGCTTATTTTTAACAAGAACGGCTCTAAAAATCAAGTTGTTTCAACATATTTTCTGCTGCGGTTTGTTCCGCCTTTTTTCTTGATGGACCAATTCCAATAGAAGGTTCTGAAATCAGAGTCGTTCGGCATTCCACCTGAAATGACTGTGCATGAGCAGCACCAGTCATCATCAATAATTTATATTCCGGCAAATCCAGTTTTCTGGATTGCAAAAATTCTTGCAATCGTGTTTTGGGGTCTTTCTGCCAATCGTCTAATGATAAGCGTTCGATTTTATCGTAAAATAACTTTAAAACCCATTCTCGGCAAACATCGATTCCCTGATCCATTGTTATGGATCCGATAATAGCTTCCAGAGCATCTGACAAAATAGAATCACGTCGATAGCCACCGCTTTTTAACTCACCCGAACCTAGTATCAAATAACTGCCAATATCATGTTCTCGAGCCACCTCCGCCAGAGAATCCTGATTAACCAGATTAGCCCGCAAACGACTAAGCACACCTTCGCTGGCACCTGGAAATTTTTCAAATAGCTTTTGGGCGATCACAAAACCTAAGACTGCATCACCCAAAAACTCCAATCGTTCATTATTGTTATTCCCAGCGCTACGATGAGTCAGCGCCATAGTAAACAGCTTAGAGTCTTGAAATTTTAGCTGCAGCTTTTCGCTAAGAAGGACAGGCTCCCGTATCACTTTTCATCCACCTCGAAGCCTTCATGAAATTCCACCAAAACACTTAAATTACCAACTAATTTTTCAACTACTTCATATTCGATATCTACTTTTAAATATTCACCCTGTTTAATGATGGTTATATCTTCATCATTAATGTGATAGACATAGTTAAAATTAAATCTCTTCCTTAATGAAGATAGAATTTCGCTCTTACTTTTTGTCTCAATATCAGTTGTTTCTTCTACTGCTGCCAAGGAATTAACAACTTTGCTATGATCCATATAAATAGGGCCAATTTTTAATACTAGCAATGTAAAAAATGCTATCAGCCCTAAAATCAGAGCCATAGAGATCATGGTTAGACCTTGCTCTCGTTTGTGATGTCGTCTCATCATAATTCATCTACCTAATCAAATTTCCTACCAATAGCTTTAAGTGTAGTTGCTTTCTAGCTATTTTTTTTTGGATTTATGATACTAGGTAATGAAAAAGCCCACTAACCCCTGAATTGTTATCGTAATCAAACAAGCTTTTATTGTTCTTCTCCTGCACCCCTATTGTCAGAGAGATAGGGGAAACTGTCTTTTAAAGTGCTTATTGATATTTCATTATTGCAAAACCGTTCCGATACGATCAAAACCGATTCCTTTGTGCTCCCAGTCCCAGCTCATCCAGATGAAAAAAGCTTTTCCCACCAGATTTTCTTCAGGAACGGTTCCCCAATATCGGCTGTCATTACTGTTGTCCCGATTATCCCCCATGACAAAATAATGCCCCTCTGGGATAACATGAACACTTTCAATAGAAGGTGCATTTTTGTGGATAAGAATATTATGTTCTGCTGCACCCAATTCTTCAAGAAACATACCGGCACCCGTCATATTTTTACCTTCTCCAACACCCTGATATTGCCCTAAAGGAATGTGTTTAATCCGTTTACCATTAATATAAACCTGCTTGTTATAGTAAGCTACTCTATCTCCAGGCAGGCCGACTACCCTTTTAATATAATCTATGTGTGGATTTTTTGGATACCGGAAAACCACAATATCTCCCCGCTCAGGCTCTCCGTTCTCTATAATTTTAGTATTCAAAACTGGCAACCTAACCCCATAGGCATACTTGTTGACTAAAATAAAATCTCCAATCAGGAGGGTTGGCATCATAGATCCAGATGGAATTCTAAAAGGTTCGGCCAAAAATGAACGCAAGATCAATACGATTAAAACAATCGGGAAAAAGGAATGCGCATACTCGATTAAGATCGGTTCTTGGTGATCAGGTGTAACCTCTTGCCCAGTATATTTGAGAAAGAGTAAATATCCCCCCCAAATTGCTCCAGTAACCACTGATGCTGCTAATAAAAAAAACGAAAAATCAAAATCCATAATAATATTCTGTGGTTATATCTCAGGTTCAGCTCACTGAAGTCAGCCTGAAAAGTTGTTAAATGACAAGGTGAATTATTCTTTGTTGGTTTGTAGAACAGCTAGAAAAGCATCCTGGGGAATTGAAATTTTGCCGACTTGCTTCATTCGTTTTTTACCTGCTTTTTGTTTTTCAAGCAATTTTTTCTTACGAGTAATATCGCCACCATAACATTTTGCGGTTACGTTCTTGCGCATTGCTTTTACCGTTGAACGGGCAATGATTTTTGAACCTATGGCAGCCTGAATGGCTACTTCATACATCTGCCTCGGAATCAAGTCCTTCATTTTTTCAACTAGATCACGACCTCTGGTTTGACTTAAGTTGCGATGAACAATAACAGAAAGCGCATCAACCTTATCACCATTTATTAATACATCCAGCTTAACCAGATCCGCTGTCTGAAAACGTTTGAACTCATAATCGAAAGAGGCAAAACCGCGGCTAACAGATTTCAGTCGATCAAAAAAATCAAGCACCACCTCACTCAAGGGCAGCTCGTAATTTAATGACACTTGAGATCCTAGATATTGCATATCTTTTTGTACGCCACGTTTTTCTATACATAGATTGATAACGCCACCCAAATAATCCTGAGGAACCAAAATATTAGCTTGAATAATGGGTTCACGAATATCATTGATGCTTCCAACATCCGGCAAGTTAGCAGGATTATCGACCATCAGAATTTGATTATGGTGAGTTTCGACTTCATAAATCACGGTAGGAGCCGTGGTAATTAAGTCAACATTATATTCCCGTTCTAATCGCTCCTGAATGATTTCCATATGCAGCATCCCCAAAAATCCACAACGGAAACCAAAACCCAATGCTTGTGATGTCTCCGGTTCAAACTGCAATGCCGCATCATTAAGATGCAATTTATCCAACGAGTCGCGAAGTGCCCCGTAGTCATCTGCACTCACGGGATAAAGCCCAGCGAAAACGCGTGGCTGTACCTTTTGAAAACCTGTCAATGCCTCCGCTGCAGGATTATCAGTCAAGGTAATGGTATCTCCTACAGGAGCGCCAAAAATATCCTTAATTCCTGCTACTAAAAAGCCAACTTCACCGGTTTTTAATACCTCTTTTTCCGTTCTTTTGGGAGTAAATACGCCCACGCCTTCTGCCAAAAAAGATTTACCGGTAGACATTACAGTAATTTTTTTCTTGCGTCGCAAACTACCATTTACAATCCGCACCAGCGAAACAACACCTAAGTAGTTATCGAACCAGGAATCAATTATTAATGCCTGCAATGGACCTTGCTCGTCACCTATTGGAGGAGGAATTACCTTGACGAGTTGCTCTAAAACATCATCGACTCCAATTCCTGTTTTGGCGCTAATTTTTACCGCATCGTGTGCTGGAATACCGATAACATCTTCAATTTCCTTTATCACCCGCTCAGGCTCAGCGGAAGGTAAATCGATTTTATTCAATACCGGCATCACCTCCAATCCCTGTTCAATAGCGGTATAACAATTTGCTACTGTTTGTGCTTCCACTCCTTGTGCAACATCAACCACTAGTAATGCACCTTCACAGGCGGCTAATGATCGTGATACTTCATAAGAAAAATCCACATGCCCAGGTGTATCAATAAAATTCAATTGATAAGTCTCACCTTCTTTGGTTGTATAATTCAAAGTAACACTTTGAGCCTTAATGGTGATACCGCGCTCACGCTCGATATCCATTGAATCGAGAACCTGGGCATCCATCTCGCGATCGCTCAAGCCCCCACATATCTGAATAAAACGGTCAGCTAATGTTGATTTCCCATGATCGATATGAGCGATAATAGAAAAGTTTCTTATGTGTTTTAAGTCCACGCTTTATTTATCAATTTTGTAATTACTCAACATACCCTTGTAACTGTTCAGATTGCGTCATATTTTTGTGAGTACAAGGTAAAAGGGCGCAGTTTATAAGTATAAATGAGCACTTTTGACGCAGTAATCGCGAAAATATGGCGTGAGCTGAATAGTTACTTAATTTTGATCGCTAAAAATACCGGGTTACCTAGCCGTTGAATAAGCACAGCAACAGACTTTCCGGCAGGTAAAGATTTAACTATTCTATCAAAATCAGCAACATCGCGGATGACATTATTCTTAATCTGCAATATCACATCACCTCTTTGAATGCCTGCTTCCCGTGCAGAACCCTTATCGACTGTTTGAACCAAAACTCCATTTTTTAGAACTTGAAACTGCTCTCTTTGCTCTCCATTAAGATCAGAAACCAAAATACCTAATCGATTATTGGTCTTTACTCCCGACTTAGTGCTACTGTCCGCCAATCGCACATCATCTTGTTCAGGCAGTAATCCTATTTTCACATTAATGGACTTTTTATTCCCTTGCCTGATAACTTTCATTGGCACTTTTTTATTCAAGGCAGTCATACCAACAATAGGCGGTAATTCGGCAGAAACTTCTATTTCTTTACCATCGAACTCGACAATAATATCGCCAATTTTCAAACCTGCTGCTTTTGCCGGGCTATCAGGTATTACTTTAGCCACTAAAGCACCATGCGGGCGTTTCATACCAAAAGATTCTGCCAGCTCCCGAGTAACATCCTGAATCTGTACTCCCAACCAGCCACGGGCAACTTTTCCTTTTGTTTTGAGTTGCTCAACTACATTCATGACCACATTCATCGGAATAGCAAAAGACAGGCCCATATACCCCCCTGTACGGCTATAAATCTGTGAATTCATACCGACTACTTCACCATTCATATTAAATAATGGGCCACCTGAATTCCCGGGATTTATTGCCACATCTGTCTGGATAAACGGCACATAATTATCGCCAGGTAGACTACGTCCTTTTGCACTGACAATACCCGCTGTAACAGACTGTTCAAAACCGAATGGTGTTCCTATTGCCAACACCCACTCACCTACTTGTAAGCTTTCCACTGCACCGATCTTCACTATAGGAAGATTTTCAGCATCCAGTTTGAGTAAGGCAACATCAGTGCGCGGGTCTGAGCCAACCAACTTTGCTTCCAATTCACGACGATCAGCCAATTTCACAATAATTTCGTCAGCATCTTTCACTACGTGGTGATTGGTCAATACATAGCCATCACTAGAAATAATAAACCCAGAACCCAGTGATTTTGATTCTCTGGGAACAAAATTTCGCCCACCAAAACCGGGTTGTCCACGAAAAAAATGTCTGAAAAACTCTTCTAACTCGGGAGGTGCCCCCTCAGGTATTTGAGGAATCCCCCCCATTTGCGCAGGCTCTTTCTCTTTCTGGACTCGACTAACATTAACCACAGCGGCCCCACTTTTTTTAACCAAATATGTAAAGTCTGGTAATTGAGCAAATGCCAATTGATTGCTAAGTAACAACCCAAGAAACAAAGGGTAATATAATTTTTTAAGCATAAAACCTCCATTCATACTCGTTGAGTACAGAAAATAAAATCATAAAGGAAAAACCTACTGAATTGACGCTACTGAAACTAAGAAACTATAAAATGCTCGTGACTGTCCGATCAAGGATCACCAAAAGTTGT
>JAUXDP010000282.1 GCA_030618325.1 Methylococcaceae bacterium
GATACCTGCTGCTAGCAAGCTAACAAATGTGACGCTTTCACCTGAAAATTCCCTACAAATCATTCATGATGCCAAGCATAAAATAAATGAAGCATTGAAGGTTTTTTGAGTCATATTCGTTACACATAGTTTACGGTTGTCGGTCATCAGTTGATGGCTGTAAACTAATAACCGATAACCGATAACCGATAACCGATAACCGATAACCGATAACCGATAACCGAATTATCTATGGATAATCCATTACTTAGTAAATTTACTTTACCTCCTTTTTCACAAATCAAACCTGAACACGTTGAACCTGCAATTGATCAATTGCTTACCAATGCGCGTAATGTCGTTAAGCAAAAACTTGCCGAGACGAAGCGCTATACCTGGCAGAATTTAATAGAGCCCCTTGAGAAAGCCGATGACATAATCAATAAGGCTTGGTCACCGGTTAGCCACATGAATTCGGTCGTCAATAGTGATGAATTACGCGATGCGTATAATGCCTGTTTGCCTAAGCTCAGTGAATATTCCACAGAGATGGGGCAAAATGAAGGCTTGTTTAAAGCGTTTCAAGCGATTGCTGAAAGTGCTGAATATCAATCTCTGGATACGGCACAGAAAAAAATCATTGAAAATGCGCTCCGAGATTTTCGCCTGTCCGGTATCAATCTTGATGAACAAAAAAAAGCACGTTACAAAGAAGTTAGTTTGGAATTATCCAAACTGGCCAGCAAATATGAAGAAAATGTGCTGGATGCTACCAATGCCTGGAGCAAACATATCACTGACGAGACGCTTTTGGCAGGATTGCCAGAAACTGCAATGCAACAAGCACGACAAACTGCTGAAATTGAAGAAAAATCGGGTTGGCTGATTACCCTGCAATTTCCATCCTATCTGGCGATTATGACCTATGCTGATAATCGGGAGCTACGCCAGGAATTGTATGAGGCTTTCGCAACTCGCGCATCCGACCAAGGGCCTGATGCTGGGCAGTGGGATAACTCCGAAATCATGGAGCAAACGCTGGCATTAAGGCATGAGAAAGCGCAATTATTGGGCTATGATAATTACGCCGAATTATCACTGGCGACCAAAATGGCTGAGTCTCCAAAGCAAGTGATCGATTTTCTTGAAGATCTAGCCGATAAGTCCTTAAGTCAGGCGCGCAAAGATTTATCTGCATTGAGGCAGTTTGCCAAAGAACAATACGGTATGAGCGATCTTGAAGCTTGGGATGTCGGTTATTATTCTGAGAAAATGCGCCAATTTCACTACCAACTTTCTCAAGAAGAGGTAAAAAGTTATTTTCCTATTACTCGGGTGTTACCTGGTCTGTTCAGTGTTGTAGAAAAATTATACGGCTTACAAATTACCGAAATTGCTGAGTTCGATAGCTGGCATGATGATGTTCGGTTTTTTCAGATTGAAGATAGTCAAGGCCAGTTGCGTGGCCAGTTTTATATCGATTTATACGCTCGCCCGAAAAAACGCGGTGGTGCCTGGATGGATGATTGTGCTGGGCGTAAGAAAAGCGGTAATGAATTGCAAATTCCAGTTGCTTATTTAACATGCAATTTCACTCCACCAACTGGCGATGATCCTGCTTTGTTAACCCATGATGAAGTCACGACTTTGTTTCACGAATTCGGTCATGGTCTGCATCATATGCTAACGCAAGTTGATCATCTTGGCGTTTCTGGAATTAACGGCGTGGAATGGGATGCGGTTGAGTTACCCAGCCAATTTATGGAAAACTGGTGTTGGGAGCCGGAGGCATTGGCATTGATTTCAGGCCATTATCAAACCGGAGAAATACTTCCCGAAGAATTATTAAATAAAATGTTGGCAGCAAAAAATTTCCAGTCGGGCATGACGATGGTTAGGCAATTGGAATTCAGTTTGTTCGATTTGCAGATACACACCGAATACAACCCAGCAGTGGGTGGACAGATTTATACCATCCTTGATCGTGTTAGAAACCAGGTCTCAGTCATGAAGCCACCAGAATTCAACCGTTTCGCCCACGGTTTTTCACATATTTTTGCCGGTGGCTATGCTGCTGGCTATTTTAGTTACAAGTGGGCGGAAGTATTATCCAGTGATGCTTTTTCTTTATTCGAAGAGCGTGGTGTTTTTGACCAGGAGACAGGACAGTCTTTTCTGAATAATATACTTGAAAAAGGGGGTAGTGAAAATGCCCTGGATTTATTTATTAAATTCCGGGGCCGGAAGCCAGAAATTGATGCTTTGCTTAAGCATAACGGCATTGCTGCATGAAATATAAAGACCTGCGGGATTTCATTGCCCAATTGGAAAAAAAGGGCGAGCTTAAGCGCATCCAATATGCAGCTGATCCAGATTTGGAAATAACAGAAATCTGTGATCGCACTTTAAAACAACAAGGCCCCGCGTTATTGTTTGAATCTCCCAAAGGTTATGACATTCCCCTGTTAGGCAATTTATTCGGCACGCCCCATCGAGTGGCTATGGGGATGGGTGAGGAATCAGTAAGCGCATTACGGGAACTCGGCAAGTTATTAGCTTATTTAAAAGAGCCGGAACCACCCAAAGGGATGAAAGATGCTTGGGAAAAAGCTCCCATTTTCAAGCAAGTGTTGAATATGGCTCCCAAGATGGTTAAAAAGCCAGCCTGTCAGGAGGTGGTTTATCGGGGTAAAGAGGTTGACCTGGGTCGCTATCCAATTCAACGTTGCTGGCCGGAAGATGTTGCGCCTTTGATTACCTGGGCTTTAGTGGTTACCAAAGGGCCACATAAAGATCGGCAAAACTTAGGTATTTATCGTCAGCAAGTTATCGCTAAAAATAAAGTGATCATGCGCTGGTTGGCGCATCGCGGTGGTGCGTTAGATTTCAAAGAATGGCAAGCAGCGCATCCAGGTGAGCCGTTTCCGGTTGCTGTGGCTTTAGGTGCTGACCCAGCGACTATTTTAGGTGCAGTGACACCGGTGCCGGATTCCTTGTCAGAATATGCTTTTGCGGGGTTGTTACGAGGCAGTAAGACGGAGCTTTCTGAATGTTTGACTCATAACCTGCAAGTTCCAGCTAGCGCCGAGATTGTATTAGAAGGCTATATTTACCCAGACGAAACGGCACCCGAAGGGCCTTTTGGTGATCACACCGGTTACTATAATGAAGTGGACGAGTTTCCAGTCTTTACCATAGAAACAATTACCCAGCGTCAAAACCCTATTTATCACAGCACCTATACAGGTAGACCTCCGGATGAGCCGGCGATTTTAGGTGTGGCGCTGAATGAAGTGTTTGTGCCGATCCTGCAAAAACAATTTCCAGAAATTATTGATTTTTACTTGCCGCCGGAAGGTTGTTCTTATCGCATGGCGGTAATTAGTATGAAAAAACAGTATGCCGGGCACGCTAAGCGGGTCATGTTAGGCACCTGGTCATTCTTGCGCCAGTTCATGTACACTAAATTTGTTATCGTAGTTGATGATGATGTAGATGCTCGCAACTGGAAAGACGTGATCTGGGCAATGACTACCCGTATGGATCCAGCGCGTGATTTAACTATACTGGAAAATACACCGATTGATTATCTGGATTTTGCTTCCCCAGTTTCCGGTCTAGGTTCCAAGGTAGGGTTCGATGCCACCAATAAATGGCCTGGAGAAACAACCCGCGAGTGGGGTAAACCAATAACAATGGATAAAGAAGTAATCAGTAAAGTTAATGAAATATGGGAATCACTGGGTATTTTTTGATTTCATTGGCTGGTCTTTTGTTTTCTGGTCTTGTTAATTATGTGTTGCGGTATTCATTTCGTATAGAAAAAGGCTATTAATTTGGATCAATAAAAATATTTTTCCCAGAAAGTATTGACAGAAAATAAAAAGGACTTATAATTGTCCAACTCAGCTGAGGCGAATTTGCTTCAGGCTCTTTAAAAATTTGATCAAAATAATTTGTGTGGGTA
>JAUXDP010000199.1 GCA_030618325.1 Methylococcaceae bacterium
AATATAGTTTACACTTTACTTCACTTTTAATCACACCCTCTGAAATAGCGTAATTCATTTTTTTCTTCGTCAACTATAGAATAGTCTGAAACATTTCTATTATTTTTAAAGAACATTAACGCTTCCCGTTCTATAGGGTCCGCTTCGTTTCTAGGGTTGCGAGCACCTATTCGTGGTGCTCTGAAACGGTAATTACCTTCCTTGGCTTTAGTCTTTAATGTATTCCAGGCATTTGCGATAGGTACGGTAGAAACGATTTTTTCAATACGCTCCTGGCCACTGTTATTTTTAGAAATATCAAGCAAAAGTTGAGGGGAAAACACGCCTTGCTCCCAAGTTCTAATGGTTTTCTCCCGAACTGCTTCAGAGAGTAATATCTGAACTTTTGCGGTCTGAATTTCACCGTCAATAATTTGTTGTTTAGCCGAGTACGCATAAAAAAATAAGGAGCCTATTGCCAGCAAAATCAACGCTGACGTTGTGACCATGATAACTTTGACGCCTACTGAGTTCCAATTCATCTTTATTAGGTTGCTCCCGCTGATTGGAAATATATTACAAAAGAGGTTTGTTTTTAAAATAAAACTGTTGAATAATAATAAAGGGTAGTAGAGAATTTTGAATAATAAAGCTCAATACTTTTTTTTACTGGGTAAATCCACCGCAAATCTATTATTTTTATGGGAAAAATTAAAGTTCTTTTTGTTTGTATGGGCAATATCTGTAGATCACCTACGGCTGAAGGTGTATTTTCAAAATTGATTGAAGAGCAAGGGATTGTCGATCAATTTGAGATTGATTCTGGGGGGACTCATGCTTATCACGAAGGTGAACCGCCAGATTTACGAGCACAAAAAGCAGCACAGGCACGAGATGTAAAATTAAATCACTTGAAAGCTAGAAAGGTGGTTGCTGGCGATTTTGAAGATTACGATTATCTGTTGGCTATGGATAAGGATAATTTCTCTGTGTTGACAGAAGCATGTCCCGAAGAACTTCGGCATAAAATCAAATATTTTTTGGATTATGCACCACAGCTGAATACTCGTGAAGTACCTGATCCCTACTATGGGGGGCGCTACGGTTTTGAAGAAGTTTTAGATTTGGTGGAAGAAGCCGCTAAAGGATTTGTCGACACCTTAAAACAAAATGGAGAACTACAATGAAAATACGCTTGTTGCAATGCTTTATAGTAATTATTAGTTTACTGATTTCAGCTAACAGTTTTGCAGAAAAGGCCGAGGGAACCGTCACGCACGTTGTTCTAGTTTGGTTGAAAGAGCCAGGGAATAAAGTGATGCGTGATCAGTTTATCAATTCAAGCAAGGAGCTAAATGATTTGCCTGGAATTATTCATCGCCATGTTGGTGAGGTTTTGCCTAGTGACCGAAAAATTGTAGACGACACCTTCGATGTAGCTGTTACTGCGACATTGAAAAATAAACAGGCTTTGCAAGCCTATCTTGAGCATCCGAAACATAAGCAGATCATTGAGAAAAAACTGAAACCCCTGATTAATAGAGTAATCGCATACGACTTTATTGGTAAATAGGCAGTAGTTGTGGCGATAGTTTCAAATACCGTAGGTTATTTAGATGAAGGTGTGTTATTAGAGGCTTTTTTTGCTTATGACGATGCAACTGAAGATCGGCGACCAGCAGTGTTAATCTGTCATGCCTGGGGAGGACGGAATGAATTTGTCGCTGAAAAGGCAAAAAAAATAGCGGAACTAGGGTATGTTGGATTTGCCATTGATATGTATGGCAAAGACATCTTAGGCTCTGGCGTTGAGGAAAATGAAAAATTGATGCAGCCTTTTATGAATGATAGAGGGATGTTGCAACAACGTATTCATGCGGCTTTGAGTGCTGTCAAGTTATTCCCGTGGGTTAATGACCAAAAGATTGCCGCAATAGGTTTTTGTTTTGGTGGGCTTTGTGTTCTTGATTTGGCCCGAACGGGAGCAGATATAAAAGGGGTGGTTAGTTTTCATGGCTTGTTAAATGCCTCGGATAATACTGATGCAAATAAAATAACAGCAAAAATACTCGCCTTACATGGTTATGACGATCCAATGAGTTCTACTGAACAAGTAATAGCCTTTCAGGAAGAGCTGACTAAAGCAGGTGCTGATTGGCAATTTCATAGTTATGGAAATACCATGCATGCCTTTACCAGCCCTGTGGCCAATGATCCTAATTTTGGTACAGTTTATCAACCCGATGCTGATCGACGATCCTGGTTGACCATGAAAAATTTTTTGGCAGAAATTTTTGCTGACTAATCACTCCTTTATTTCGACTCAGAAATAAATTTTTGTTATAATTTCAAGGTTTTGATGGGCCTCAGTTAGCGAGGGGCCAAAATTGACTTATCTGGGCAAAATGTCCAGAAATCTTTTGTGCCCATGTACGTTTTCATTTTCGGTATTTCTTAATTTTTATAGCAATTAATGACAGACTTCGCAAAAGAAATCATTCCTGTTAATCTCGAAGACGAGATGCGGGAGTCCTATTTGGCTTACTCCATGAGTGTGATTGTTGGACGAGCCCTTCCAGATGTTAGAGATGGGTTAAAGCCAGTACACCGCCGTGTTTTATACGCAATGAGTGAGCTGGGAAATGAATGGAACAAACCCTATAAAAAATCTGCTCGTGTAGTGGGTGATGTCATCGGTAAATATCATCCGCATGGTGATACTGCCGTGTATGACACTATTGTCCGCATGGCGCAGCCTTTTTCCATGCGTTATATGTTGGTTGATGGCCAGGGGAATTTTGGTTCAGTGGATGGCGATTCTCCTGCTGCTATGCGGTACACCGAGGTGCGGTTAGCGAAGATTTCCCATGAGTTATTGGCAGACCTGGATAAGGAAACTGTAGATTTTGAACCAAATTATGACGAATCTGAAACTCAGCCTTCTGTTCTTCCAACCCGTATACCGACCCTTTTAATTAATGGATCGTCCGGAATTGCCGTGGGCATGGCAACTAATATTCCGCCACACAATTTATCTGAAGTGGTAACGGCATGTCTGGAATATATTGAAAATCCTGACTTAACCATCCCGCAATTAATGGAGCATATTCCTGGGCCTGATTTTCCTACAGCAGGATTTATTAATGGCGCGGCTGGAATCTATGATGCTTATATGACAGGGCGAGGCAAGATTCATATGCGGGCACGCTGTCATTTTGAAGAGTTTGGTGATGGCGGTAGACAGTCAATAATCGTTACCGAGTTACCTTATCAAGTTAATAAAGCCAGATTACTGGAAAAAATAGCCGAAATGGTTAAAGAATCCAGGTTAGAGGGCATTTCTGGTTTGCGCGATGAATCAGACAGGGATGGGATGCGGATGGTCATTGAGCTTCGTCGTGGTGAAGTTCCCGAAGTGATTTTAAACAACCTCTATAAACAAACCCAGTTACAGACTGTTTTTGGTATCAATATGGTGGCCTTGCTAGATGGGCGGCCACATTGTATGAATCTTAAAGAGATTCTGAGCGCCTTTATAAATCATCGCCGAGAAGTTGTTACCCGTAGAACTATTTACAATTTGCGTAAAGCTCGGGAAAGGGCCCACATACTGGAAGGGCTCGCTATTGCATTAACCAACATAGATGAAATGATCGAATTGATCAAAACATCTAAAAGTCCGGCAGAAGCGAAAGCAGGATTGTTAGCAAGAACCTGGGAAATAGGCATAGTAGCATCACTTCTGGAACGAGCAGATGCATCACGTTCCAGGCCGGAAGAGTTGGCCATTGAATTTGGTATCGTTGATGGTATGTATCGCCTGTCGGAAACCCAGGCTCAAGCCATTCTTGAGTTGCGTTTGCATCGCTTAACCGGACTTGAGCAGGAAAAAATTGTAAATGAATATAAGGGATTGTTAGAACAAATTGATGCCTACCTGGAGATACTCGGTAGCGATACTCGGTTGATGGAGGTCATCCGTGAGGAACTAGAGGCCATAAAAGAAGAGTATCAAGATCCTCGGCGAACCGAAATCATTCAGGATCACTTGAATCTTTCTGCTGAAGATTTGATTACCGAAGAAGATGTGGTGGTAACCATGTCACATGAAGGCTATGTTAAGGCTCAGCCGCTGGATGATTATAAAGCCCAGCGCCGTGGTGGACGGGGAAAATCGGCGACAGCAACCAAAGAAGAAGATTTTGTTGATAAATTAATTGTAGCCAATACCCATGATACGCTGCTGTGTTTTTCTTCCGCCGGTAAAGTTTATTGGCTTAAGGTTTATCAGTTGCCAGTCGCAAGTCGATCTGCCCGTGGCAAACCGTTTGTTAATTTATTACCGTTAGATCAGGATGAAAAAATCAATGCCATGCTAACGGTGCGCGAATACAGCGAGAATCAGTTTGTGTTTATGGCGACTGCTGCTGGGACCGTAAAAAAGACACCATTGAAAGAATTCGAACGGCAGCGTAGCAACGGTAAAATAGCCGTCGACTTAAGGGAAAATGATACGTTGGTCGGTGTTGCCATTACTGATGGCCAGCAAAATGTATTATTATTCAGTAGCTCAGGTAAAGCGGTCTGCTTTAATGAAGCCGATGTACGCTCTATGGGAAGGCAGGCTGCAGGGGTTAGAGGTATTCGCTTGCAACAAGATCAGCGCGTGATTTCTCTGATTATTTCTACCGAAGGTACCGTTCTTAATGTTACTGAAAATGGCTTTGGCAAACGCACTCGCCTGGAAGAATTTACCCGACATAAACGGGGAGGGCAGGGTCTAATAGCTATTCAAACCTCAGAAAGGAATGGCGCGGTTGTTGGTGCCGCTCTGGTTTCAGAGCATGACGAAATAATGCTGATTACCGATGGTGGTGTATTAGTGAGAACCAAGGTTGACGAAATCTCGATTGTTGGCAGGAATACTCAAGGCGTGAGAGTCATCCGTTTGGGGAAAAAAGAAAAACTGGTTGGGATTGATCGTATTGAAGGCTTTTTAGAAGATGAAGACGAAACCGAAAATGGTGAAAATACAATTGATGAAACTGGGAAAAATGAAACAGGAGAAGAATCTTAATGTCGCGTATTTATAATTTTAGTGCGGGTCCATCCATGTTGCCTGAAGAGGTTTTAGTTCAGGCACGGGAAGAAATGCTGGATTGGCAGCAAACCGGCATGTCCGTGATGGAAATGAGTCATCGTGGTAAGCACTTCTTGACTGTAGCAGAACAGCTGACTGCTGACTTGATTGAGTTACTTAATATTCCGGCCAATTATAAAGTATTATTTTTGCAAGGTGGGGCAACAGCGCAGTTTGCCATGATTCCGCTTAATTTATTAGCAGGAAAACAAACTGCAAATTACGTTATGACAGGAGCCTGGTCGAAAAAAGCCATCAAGGAAGCTAAAAAATATTGCAATGTTAATATTGCAGCGAGTTCTGAGCAGGATAATTTCACCTCAATTCCTGCAGTGAATACCTGGAATGTCGATCAGCAAGCAGCTTATCTTCACTATACATCAAATGAAACTATCCATGGTGTTGAGTTTCAGCAGGTGCCCGAAGTTGGAGGGCTGCCGCTAGTTGTGGATATGTCTTCCAATATTCTAGCCAAGCAGTTGGATGTTAGTCAATATGGCTTGATATATGCGGGATCACAGAAAAATATGGGGCCAGCAGGTGTCACTATAGTCATTGTTAGAGAAGATTTGCTTGGCTCTGCAGATGCTATGACTCCCAGTGTTTTTGATTATTCGGAGCAAATCGCTAATGATTCTATGCTCAATACGCCAGCGACCTATAATTGGTATTTGGTGGGTCTGGTTTTACAATGGCTGAAAAGACAGGGTGGTTTATCCGTCATTGAGCAAATAAATATCAGAAAATCTACCAAACTATATCAAGCTATTGATGATTCTTCGCTATATTCAAATCCAGTAAATACGGATTGCAGGTCACGAATGAATATTCCATTTATTCTTGGAGATGCAAGTCTTGATGGTGAGTTTTTACAACAA
>JAUXDP010000078.1 GCA_030618325.1 Methylococcaceae bacterium
CACCCAAAATTGAGCCGGGTACCACCTGGATGTTAATTGGTGAGGTCTCATAGGTTTTACCTTTATGGTAGTATGTCTTACCTTTGAATTTCGACCAAGAAATTTGAAAGGAAAGATAATGAAAGACTATAAGAGTATGTCGCATACGCGGTGGGATTGTAAATATCATGTTGTATTTATTCCGAAAAAGAGAAAGAAAGTAATCTATGGTAGTTTACGGAAATACCTGGGTGAAATACTTCATGAGTTAGCGAAGCAGAAGGGGATTGAGATATTGGAAGGTCATTTGATGAAAGATCACGTACATATATGCTTGAGCGTTCCGCCAAAATTCGCGGTATCAAATGTGGTAGGTTATTTGAAAGGCAAAAGTGCTATAGCTATTGCACGTAAATTTAGAGGAAGACAGAGAAACTTTAATGGAGAGCATTTTTGGGCCAGAGGTTATTTTGTATCTACGGTAGGATTGGATGAGCATGTAGTTAGGGAATATATTCGGCATCAAGAAAGCAACGATGCAAATTATGAGCAGAGAAGTTTGTTTTGACGAGCGGCTTGGTCGCAAAAATAGCCCTTTGAGGGCGTAACCTAATAAACCACCGGCTTTGCCGGTGGTAACTTAATTTTCTATCCGATAAATTTTTCCGGTTTTATCATCTGGCCCTATAGTACGTAAGAAGGCATCATAGAGAATAGTTTTACCATGTTTTATCCCATTAACCAGATTGGTTTCACTAGACTTTATAGAAGGGTTTTCTTTGTCATGGCAAATCACTTTTGCGCTTAAGTGATTATAAGTATTACCATTAGAAAAATTGACATTATGGGAGCAGTCTTCAATTGCGTGAATCGTTGGTGATACAATAATAATCAGGCAAGACGATAGTTTTTTTAACATGAAAAACTCGTTAATTGGAATAGTGAAACGTATTGGAAATCTTACCACTGAAGTAGTAAGGCGGAATATGTATGGGATGTTATTAAATTCCCTTTTGATTTTTCTCCTGAAAGGTTTTTTTTGCTAATCCCATAAGCCATAAAAAGCCCATACAAGCCTGAACAAACCAAAAATGATCTACCGGAAATCTAAACCGACCATAACCCATTGGGCCTGGTATAAAAGTGAAGTAGAAACAAGCCAGTATCATAATCCACAAAAAACAATTTCTTTTTAGCAGAATACTAACGGCGCCAAATAAGCCAAAAACAAATATTAAATAAGAGAAAATCGTATGAAATAGATAAAACTTATCCTGGTACAAAAGATAGTAAATCAGACCTTTAGCTAACCCAGTAACCTCAAAACCTCCTTTGGGCTGCCCAGCAGCAAAATTGCCAGATAAAATATCTGAAAAATGTAGTCTTTCATCAGGAATCCGCATGACATCGTAAAAATCTATAGCAAAAGATTCATACATGGTTTTGTGGCTACCGATTAGCCAATGTTCTAAATAGGTTGCAGGATATTGACTTAATTCCTCTAGTGCCCATGATTGTTGCAATTTAAAATATTCCACGGCATTAATCGACCTACCTAACTCATGCTCTTTTTGCTTTACTACCTCGGTCACTTTTTTCTGGGCTAAATCTTGACCCTCATAATAAGGGATAATATTTTCCCAATTCCAGACCATCGGAACATGATAATGAGCAATCATGTTACTGGCCTGTCCGGACATATAGATCTGTCCGTGATGATAATAATTGCGCATTAACCAGGGAGAAATCACTAACATAAAGGCTAGCAGCATGGCGGCAGAATGTAGCCATTTTTTTCGGTTTTTTATGTCAAACAAAATCATTGTTACGGCAGCGATCAAAGGGAAATATTGAATCGCCGGGCGCACCCAGGCACCAATACCCATTATGATTCCAGCAGCAACTAATAAACGACCATCAGAATTTTTTAGATAGTGACCAATGCACAAAATCCCGCTAAGTAGAAAAGGGAAAAATAAAGCCTCCGAAAGCAAGTACTTTGGCCAGGCAAGTCCGCCTGCACCCACTAACATAAAAATAACAGTTGCTCGGACTATATTTTCATTAAACAACGGGCGAGCATATCGGTAAAAAATAAAAATACTTAGCCCATAAATGAGTTCCTGAACAAAAACGATTGCGTAAGGGTTGTTGATGCCAAACCAATGAAGAAGTACTAAAAATGCAGGATACCCTGGTGTTCTGAATACATCAGGACCCAGAGGAGGATTTGAATGTAAGACTCGGCCCGAATTTTCAGAAAGTATGCCGAACGGCTCTATTTCTATAGGTTGATATTGGGGCAAAAAGAAATCACCAGTTTCGATAAGCTGGCCGGCTAACTCTATATAAAGTGCGCTATCTGGATGTATATAGTGGCCGCCAGTGACGACAAAATAATAATACGCAGCAATTCTAAAAATGATTAGCAAGCTGACGACAATCATAAACCACATAGAAAAAAACTTTTCTTTTATGTTCATCCTGTCAACCTACAATCCGGTTTTTTCGGTTAAGCCATATTCCTAATATTTTGTTAACCCAGATAAATCCAATATATGCCTGGATAAACCAGAAAAGTTCCACTGGTACTCGAAAGCGACCGTGCCCGGACGGGCCTGGGATACTAATAAAATAAAAAGTTGTCAGCATCATAATCCAGAGAAAACAATCTCTTCGAAACGTGATATTGAGTGCGCCTAATAATGCAAATACTGCCAGAAAAAGACTAAAAATAAAGTCAAAAAGATAAAGCTTGTCCTGGTGTAATAAATAATGACCAATCCCAGACACTATCCCTCCAGCGTTGGTGATTTCTTCCAGTAAGTGCAGGCGCTCATCCTGATGAATTTTGTAAACTTCATATAATTCTATAATCAACGGCGAACTCATACCTTTCAACATCCCAATTAACCAGCGCTTGGCATAGGTTGATGGGTATTTTACTAATTCCTCCAGCGCAACTTGTTTCTCAATTTCATGAACCTGTAGAGGCGACACAGGGACTCCTTGGGATTGAGCCAACTGCTCCGATTTGCGGCGAATTTTTTCTCCCACATATTTCCAACCGGCATCAAAAGGCATAACTTTTTCCGCCTCCAGAACCAGCGGTACATGAAAATAGGCCAAGCCATAAGATGATTGTCCTGAAATATAAATCTGTTGGTAATGACTGTAGTTACGAATTAACCAGGGAGACAATGCCAAAATAAATGCACAGAAAAAAATACCGACATGTAGCCATCGCTGTTGATTGAAGAAGTCAAACGCCAACAGAACACCAGCGACAACAATAGGCAAATATAGTATTGCTGGCCTAACCAATGCGCCTATTCCCATTAACAACCCAGCGATAAATAGATATCGCCAGTGTAATTGGCGGAGATAATATCCTATTGCCAGTATCCCGCCTAACAAGAAAGGCATGAACAGCGTTTCGGTCATGATTAACTTTGGGAAAGCTAAACCACTTGGCTCGATCAGGAGAAAAATCAAAGCAATTTTAGCAATTCTATCTCCAAAAATCGGCTTACCATAACGGTAAAATGTATAGGCAAAAATACCATATACCAGCTCCTGCCAAAATACTACCCAATAAAGGCTTTTCATTCCTAACAGGCTAATAAAGGCTAAAAATAATGGATAACCTGGAGTTCTCCAAACATGTGCAGAAAAGGGGGGTTGCTTTGAGCTTGAGAATACCTGGTTGTTGATTAAATTATCAGCCAGATTTAGATAAGGGGGAGAATCGAAGGTCATGTATTGACCTTCTATTATGACAAAATAAACGAAAGCAATGATCCTCACAAGAACCATTAGAATAATGAGCAACCTAAAGTTCATAGTGTCAGGAATATTTTTCCGTTTTCAATAAATACGTTTGATGCCATTGTATGGTGAGTGCTGCCAGCCAACGCCAACCTAGATAAGCCTGAATAAACCAGAATACACCGATTGGAAAACGAAATCGGGCTTCACCCATGGGGCCAGGGGTACTAATGAAATAAAAATTGGCTAACATCATAATCCATAAAAAACAGTTTTTTGACTTTACTATTTTAAAAGCACCCAACAACGCTAACCCAGTCATTAAAATTGTAATAATACTATTCAGTAAGAACAGGAAATCAATATTTAGAAAATAATGAAAAATACCTGCATACCCCTTTTCAGAAATCACTTGAAATAAACGCGGTCTATCCACGTTAATCTCTAAAATGTCGTAAAGCTCTATGATATTAGGCCCATTCATAGTTTTCATAATTCCGTATAAAAAAGCTATCCCATAAGCTGCTGGCATTTTAGCTAATTCTTTAACGGCTACTGATTGTTGTGTCAAAAAAAACTCCACTCTTGAAAGCGGCCTGCCAAGTTGTTTTTCTTGCTGCTTTATTTGCAAATTAATTTTATTATGCACAATGGCTTGAGATTTCGATTGAGGTAATCCTTTAAATAGTTCCCAGACCATTGGGACATGATAATTGGCAATGGTATAACTTTGTATTCCAGAAGTGAAAACCTTACCAAAATGGTAATAATTTCTTATTAGCCAAGGAGAAAAAATAATCGTAAAGACTAGTACCAGCATCCCTGCATGCAGCCATTTTTTTTTATTGCGGAAATCAAAAGCTATTAATGTAATCGCTATAACTAAGGGTAAGTATATTATTCCGGGTCTAACAATTGCACCCAAACCCATGACCAGACCTGCAACTAATAAATAGCGGGTGTTATTTTGTTTCAAGTAATGACCTATCAACAAAATTCCAAGTATTAAAAAAGGTAAGAATAAAACTTCAGTTAATAGAATTTTCGGGTAGGCAAATCCAGATGGATCCAGTAAAAGGAAAATGAGTCCGCCACGGATGATATTTTTATCAAAAAGTCCTTTTCCGAAATAATAGAAAATGGCTATCGTCACTGCATAAATGAGTTCTTGAGCGAGAACAATCCAATAGGAGTTTTCTAAGCCGAAATATTGAAAAGCCGCCAGGAATGCCGGATAACCAGGTGTTCTAAATACATGAGGAACATAAGGTGGGGTAGGCGACATCGAAAATACATGATTTTCCAATAAATTACTGGCAAGCTCAATATACATGGGTGAGTCAGGATACATATAGTCTCCTCCAATCACCACAAAGTAAATCAGCAACCCGATTCTAAACAGGATAAGTAAGCCTATTAAATAACTAAACCGCATATTTAGTTTTAATCCGTTACTTGGACTTGCTTGATGCTATTGCTTCGCTGTGCCAGTGCAGAAATCCAGCGAAAACCAAGATAAGCTTGAATAAACCAAAACAAACTGACAGGAAAACGAAACCGTGGATACCCTTCCGGGCCGGGAAGGCAGATGAAATAAAAATTAGCCAACATCATAATCCAGAGAAAACAATCTTTCTTGCTGATAATACTAAAAACACCGAGTAATGCGAATCCGGCCATAATAATAGTTGCAACAGCATTGATCAGAAAAATTACATCTAGATTTTTAAAATAATGCCAGACTCCTTCGGAAAAACTATCTGCCTGTCTGATGACATCATAAAAATGTACTCGGTCAGATTGAATGCCAAAAGAATCATAAAGTTGAGTAATAAATGGACCCGACATGGTTTTAATACTACCAAAAATCCATTGCTTTAAATATATGGTCGGGTATTTAGCTAATTCTGTTACAGCTAGTTTTTGTTCAACCCCATCAATTTCTACTTCTGACAACGGTCTGCCGATTTCACTCGCTTGTTTTGCTACAGCTTCTTTGATTTGCTTTAAGATCAACATATTCCCCTGCTCACGGGGTAATATACTGGCCGCATCCCAAACAATCGGCACATGATATTTCGCCAATATATTACCCTGTTGCCCAGTCATGAATACCTTATCAAAATGCAAATAATTTCGGGCTAACCAAGGGGAGATCGTAATAATAAACATTAACATAAACGAACCGGCATGAAGCCATCGTTTTTTATTTCGATAATCAAAACAGCATAATGTTATTGCAATCACCAAAGGTAAATATATAACCGCAGGCCTGACCAGTGCACCCAAACCAAACAAGACTCCGGCTGCTATAAGAAATTGCCATTTTGATTCACGTAAATAAATGCCGATATCAAACAGGCCCAAAAAGAAAAATGGCAAAAACAAGACCTCCGACATAATCAGTTTGGGGTGGACTAATCCACCAGGATCCAGTAGTAAAAAGATGACACCCGCAATGACTATATTTCGATCGAACAACCGTTTGCCAAAATGGTAGAACATGAAAATGCAAAAGCCATAAATCAGTTCTTGCCAAAATACCGCCCAGGAAAGTCCCTCCATACCTAATGAGGTTAATGTAGCTAAAAATAATGGATAACCCGGTGTCCTGAAGACTTCAGCTGCAAAAGGAGCTACAGATGACTCGGAAAACACCTGGTTGTTCACTAAATTTTCAGCCAGTTTGATATATAAAGCCGAATCATTATCTACAAACTGGCCATATTCAACAAAGTACCAAAACATGCCAATCTTGAGTGCAATCACTAACCCAATAAATCCTCTAAACCACATTAAACTTCCCAAGCATCAATTTTTATTGATATTTTATCAGACCTCTTCTACATGGAAGGTGAAAATAATAGTCGCATAAAACGATTTCGTTCAGAAAAGTGGATTGTTGAGGATATCTAGAGTGTATTTATATTCTCATCACCCTAAAGCAGGCTTACCTATGGCGCTAGATAAGAATTTGCCGAATATAAAAAATATTAATTATATTAGTCGGTTAGAAAGATTAATAGTATGATTCGGGTATGGTGGAATAAAATTTGATATTTATCATGAAGGGAACTCAAGTTTACCAAGGGCATTTTTTACGATAACAAACCTTGTCTAAAAACCTTAGAAGTCATAATGTGTATATTCTTAGTAGTAGAAATTGCTTGTAGGTTCTGTTTCGTTAAAAATGAATTATTTTTTCGAGTGTCTATGATGCCGAAGTCTGTGTCGTAACCAAATCCAACAGCCACTCACTGCGAGTAAGATAAATAAAATTCCGGCAATATCTACCATGAGAACACCGTAAGGACCAAAAAAACGTCCGCTGTGTATATCCAATAACACTCGCTCATAGGGAAGAATGTTGTTGCGGGAAAGAATGTTTATACCTTGCATCAATGATGCTGGCGGGTTGGAGGGGTTAGACCATTCTGGTGTTTTTTTAGTTATTTCCTGCCAGCTTAGTAATGTATCATTTGAAGATAAAATCCGGTCTTTGGACTTGATAAAAATGGTGTTGCTCGAATCAATTGCAATTTTCGTTAGTGGTTTTTTGATCTGTTCAATAACATCACCCTCAGTTGAAATCAAGATTAAGCCATTTGTAAATCCCAACAGGATAAATGAGTCGGTACTCACAACACCAACTAGAGTATCGGGTTTTTTTAAGATCGGTTGGCTTTCAAGATAGATCTGATTTTCTGTTTGAATAACCCAATGGTTTCTACTGGTAAACGCAATTTTAGACTCGGATGATTCTATGCCATACCAGTCTAGGATAGCCTCAGATTTTACATAGTGACTATCCAGTTTTAGGTCATCTGTATGATTTAAAACGATGCCGGTAACGGCTAACATGACAATAATTATCGCTACACTAAGACCCGTATAGCGATGAAACTTAAACAGGAACCTCCAGAGAGATTTTCTGGTTTTTTTCATTTTTGTACGTGTTGATTAAACAATAAGGCTAACCGGGCTATTTTATTCAGAGCACGAACGGATAACGTTGCACCTGAAATCCCGTCAATTGAGTTTTGCAGTCTTAAATCAGAAGTCAAAATATTTTCCTTGAATTGATTGGTGAAAAAATCATGCTTTACTTCCCAGCCTCGGCTTTCATGAAAAGCCAGAACTTTTACTTTGGTAATTTTGTCGTTTTCAATAATGACACCAACAGTGATGAGTTCGGTTTTGCCAATTTCTCTTAAAACCCAGACAAACAAGGTATCTTTTCGCCAATAACGAGTTCTTAGAAACCCAGGTTTATGTTGCAAGATTTTACTCACCTGTTTTTTTAAGGTTTTGTTGATCCATAAAAGTTCAGGTTTTGGGGGTGGCTCGGAAAAAGCTTCTTGCAAAAAGTCATCCTGGCTTTGATATTGTTCACTCAAAGCAGGGTAGGGTAATAATAACAAGAATGTCAGGAAAAGTTTTTTTGTCATAGTTAAGCAAAAAGGACGCAAAAGCGCCCTATTCAAAGAATCAAGTTTAGTTGATAATTAAAACTGATATCCTATACCCAGGTCAAATCCCCTGGTGTTTGCAGAGCCATCTCGTTTATCCTCATAGAAATAAGTGCCTTTTAAAACGACATTCTCATGAATCCACCAGTTTGCCCCTGCCGACCAAATATTGGACTTTTTAAGTTCCTTTTTGTAGTATTCCAGTTGCTCAAAACGGGTGTACACGCCAACATCACCCATAGATGTTGGGAGGCGATAACTTGGTTCTATATACCAACCATATTGATTTTCTGCATCATGCGCTGCGGGGGCATTAATGTCTAAATCCCACTGGCTGTATAAAGCTCTACCGGAAAAAGTTCCTGGGCCAAAGTCATGGCTGTAAATTGCGTGTATTTCATAGAGTGTACCACCACCAATAGGAACGCCATTAACTCTTTGCTCCATATCGGGTTGATGGATAATAGTGGATGCCAACTCCAGGCCAGGAATGCCCGTATATTTTATTCTTGCTGCAATCGCTGGGTCAGATGCGTCCTGTTTCCCGACCTTGCCGCGACCGCTACGTATCGAATAGCTTTCATCCAGTTTTAGGCCGCTTGTTAAGGCGAGATCCGCGCTAATGCCATTGTCAAAATGGACGTTGGCGGCAATTCCACCTTCCCACCAGGTGGAGGGGATAATGTGCTTTTCAACCTGATTACGTTCTACACCGTAAAAAGTGGCAGGCTCATGTGTTTCGTTGAGAATACCAACAGGCATTAGAAACAGGCCCGCCTTGGCGGATGCCCAGTTAGTGACATCATATTCAATATAGGCTTGTTCAAGTTCGATCTCGCCGACTTTACCGTCTCCTGAAATAGAATGTTCCAGCTCAAGCTCAGAAAAAAACCGTAACTTCTCAGTAAATTGATGGCCAAAAAACAGTACGAAACGATGAAAATCAATTTCGTGTTTGCGCTCACGTGGACTGCTTTCTGTTAAATGATTGTTGTAATGCAGCTCACCATATCCACCAATAGTGGTTTTTTCCCACCATCCAGATTTGCCGCTACCTGCTTCATAATTTTCGGCGACGGTATCTACTGCCAACGCGTTATTTGTTACTTCTTGTTTGGTTTGCTCAAATTGCTTTTTAAGTTCTAAATTTTCTGCTTTTAATTGGGCATTTTCTGTACGAATAGCAGCCAGTTCTTTGGCTTGTTGGGCTTTATAAACCTCAAATTGTTGAGCAAGCTGATTAGCTGTGATCGCCAGTGTAGTGGGTGATTGAAGCAAAAAGGTTGTGAAAATGAGTAATAACAACGTTTTTTTAGAAGAGTGCATAGAAACCTCGGTAAATATATACAAGTAACAGTTATGAATAAGAAGGTGAATATAATAAAGCAAATGCGAATCGTTCGCAACAATGTTATCTGCGTCTGAAGAAAGTAGTCAGTATTAAGCAAAGGTAGTTTCCTTTTGGTGAATCGGACTTTTTTTGGAAATATTGTGGAATTAGGTGTTTGTCCAAAAAAATCGAAAGTTACTAATAATTATGTTTCTGGGGTTAATACAATTTGTACTCTATTATCTAACTGCTTCTAGGTGTTACCATAACTCGATAAAATCGAGTAACAGAGCATGATTGTTAAAAAAGTCGAAGAGGTTTATGAAAGTTAAAGTCGGGATTGTTGGGGGAACTGGTTATACCGGGGTGGAATTACTACGGATACTAGTGAATCATCCTCAAGTTGAAATAGGCGTTGTCACTTCGCGATCTGATGCTGGGGTAAGAATAGATTCAGTTTATCCAAGTTTTTATGGTTTGCTTGATCTTTGTTTTATTGATCCCGATATTCAAAGCCTCGGAAAATGTGATGTAGTATTTTTTGCTACACCTAATGGCACAGCAATGTGGATGGCAGATGCTTTATTGGAACAAGGCGTTAAGGTAATTGACCTATCGGCTGATTTTAGAATTAAAGATCCAAAAATATGGGCTGACTGGTATGGCGAAGAACATGCTAGTCCTGGGTTAATTGAAAAGGCTGTGTATGGATTACCGGAAATTAATCGGGAAGCTATAAAAAAAGCCGACTTAATTGCATGCCCCGGCTGTTATCCAACAGCTGTACAACTTGGGTTCTTGCCATTAATCGAAAACTCTTCAGTCAACTTAAACCGACTAATTGCTGATGTTAAATCAGGAGTGAGTGGAGCTGGTAGAAAGGCTAGTGTTGGCACGTTAATGAGTGAGACTGGAGAAAGTTTTAAGGCGTATGCGGTTGAAGGTCACCGACATTTGCCAGAAATTACTCAGGGTTTAGAGCAAGTTGCAGAGAATTCTGTCGATTTGACGTTTGTTCCCCATTTAACGCCAATGATTCGGGGTATTCATGCGACTTTATACGGCCAACTTAATTCTGACGGTGATGATTTACAGGCTCTATTTGAGCAGCGTTACCAAGATGAACCATTTGTGACAGTGCTCCCAAAAGGCTCTCATCCTGACACACGAAACGTGCGTGGCAGTAATCATTGTCAAATAGCAATACACCAACCTCAAAATGCTCGAATGGTTGTTGTTCTGTCAGTAATTGATAACCTGGTTAAAGGGGCCGCAGGCCAAGCAGTGCAAAATATGAACTTGATATTTGGTTTCGATGAGAAAACGGCGTTGGGAATTGTAGCGTTGTATCCATAATTGTTGACTAAAAAGCTTGGTTTTGTCATAATTTAAGGTAATTTTATTTTATCTGTTCCCTAATTATGGCTGAACCAATTATATTTTCTGATAGTGCCGCAAAAAAAGTCGGCGAATTAATTACTGAAGAAGAGAATGACAAGTTAAAACTTCGGGTCTATATTTCTGGAGGTGGTTGTTCGGGTTTTCAGTATGGCTTTACGTTTGACGAAGAAGTCAATGAAGACGATACAACCATTGAAAATGGTGGTGTTACCGTCTTGATCGATGCCATGAGTATTCAATATTTAGCTGGTGCCGAAATTGATTATAAGGAAGATATTTCAGGCGCGCAGTTTGTTATTCGGAATCCAAATGCTACAACAACGTGTGGGTGTGGTTCTTCGTTTTCAGTATGAAGGAGCGGCGGCGCACCAGTCCGTGCGCTGTACCATTACCGATATTCGATGCAATAATGGTTGCTGTCATACTCTTTTCACAAAACGAGTGTTGAGCAAGACCACTTCATATCATAGCTTGGTCAGTTCTCTCGGCAAATGGTGAGCACTTCCACAGGTCTCTATCCCAATCAAACTCACAGGATAGTTGGCAAAAAAAAGTTTAGCTCGCTTTAGCATTTTCTTTATCGGCTTTTCTTCCTCAAATGTATATGAGTGAAAGATATTTTTGCTATATCTAAACCAAAGACGCTATTATTCATT